>JAENXI010000027.1 GCA_016649625.1 Candidatus Bathyarchaeota archaeon | reverse complement strand
GTTTAGGATTACTGGGATCGTAATCTACATCCTGGGCCACGGCGATACCGCCAAACGCCAATGCCACTGCCAACGAAAACAACAAGGATTTTCTCATAATCCATCCTCTCTATGTAAAGGTGCAAGTGTTTATTCTTTCCAATAAAGTAAACATTTTAAATAGTTATTAAAAGATACAAGAATAGAGAGGGAAATAAAATGTCATATTGTTCAAAATGTGGTAATAAAGTTGAGAAAAATATGGCTTTTTGTTCCAAGTGTGGAGCACCTTTAAAATCTGTAGACGCTACTACAGTTCCAATACAAAATCGACAAGAAGAAAAAGCTGAAAAACAAGAGAAAAACGAAAAAGACGAACCTGAAAAAACTGAAAAACAAGAAAAGGAAGAGCACGGATTTTTTGGTTGGTTGATTGGAGGTTTAATATTAATAGCAACGGGATTATTAGCAACATTGCAATTAGCTAAAATAATACCCAAAGGAACAATGATTCCTACTTTGTTCTTAATAATTGGAAGTATAGTTATAATCTCTGCTCTTTATTTTGTTAATTTAGCTCGAAAAAGAACTCCTAAACCCTAAAGAAATCTACTTACAAGTAGTCGATGGAGTTTGTGTTCTAATAAAGTTAGAGTTTTTCGTCTTCCGAATATTCGAAAATAATTCTTCCCTGCTGACTCAATTAGATCACCTATATCATATCTGGGGAACATACTAGATGAAATTATCAAACTCCCCCATTCTCCCCGTTTAAGATCAGAAAGTAATTTTACAGTATTACCAGTTTTAACTTCAAAGAGATAAGAGTCGTAGTTAGGAGTAACATATGGTAAGTCATCTAGTTGTTGAGCAAAAACTCCTTCAGTTGCCGTATACATCTCTATAATTGGTGCGGATCCAAAATATTTTTTGAAAATTGGCGCATATTTAAATTGTATCTTAGGTACACTGGTACAGAATAAAGCCTTAAAATTCCATATATCTGATGGTTTTTTTCCATATTTGCGTTTAATGTACTTCGCAAAAGCAAGAATTACGGGCACCACACCCATCGTAGCCGTTATTCTTTTTTGTAAAGCTTGCTGGTACACCAATTCAAATCTTTTCTCCCAATATTTTTTTGTGATTCCTGAACCTATCTCGTCTATTTCCTCCTGTCTGGGAACTAGACTAACTCGATCAAACATAGGATTAAGTCGAGCATAAGTTCCTGAACTATAGCCAAAAGTAACTTGTTTACCATTTATGGTCATAGAATGGACAGAAGAAGGAAAATTTAGGTTAAGAATATCTCCTGTGAAAACTTCATAATTTTTTGTTCTTAGCGCGTAATTAATTAACGCTCTTGCACCACAAGAATAAATCTGTTTTAAGTGTGTTTTTGTGGCGGGTAAAACTTTTGAAGCACCAGTTGAACCCCTAGTCATAACCCAACAATCGGGAACTTCTGAAAGAATAGATCGGTAGTCGCCATTTCGAACTTTAGTCAGATAGGGTAATAAAAACTGATAATCTATTATCGGAAAATTTTTTTGATAAGTCTCTAAACCTTTTAGTTCAAGAGCACCAAAGTTTTTGCCAAAGTCCGTTTTCGCATATTTAATAAGCAAATTATCTAAAACTTGATTTTGTGCTTTTCCAGGATTTTTTAATGAATCATACCATGGAGATACTAAAGGCCGCAAAATGCCATTAATAGTACCTTCATCTGGAATCATACACGTTCTCTTAAATTCTTAGTTCAATTGCTTTATATGTTTCTCCATTAATACAACCATTAACAAACATTTTTTGCAAAGGCGAAAAATATGGTAGAAAGTATTCGTCAAATAGCAAACAGAATTTCTCAACTCAAAATTCAAGGAGCAAGAAACGTAGCAATAGCTGCTATTGAAGCTCTTGTAAAATTATCAGAAGAAACAAAAGCAGAAAATAAACAAGAATTTTTAGATGACCTCTTTAGAGCCCAAACTATGCTTTTGAGTTCCCGAGAAACTGAACCTCTTATGAGAAATGCAATTAAATGGATAATATCTCAGGTAGAAAAAAGCGATGGAGAAACAATCAATGTACTATCCAAGATCGTTGAATCAAGTGCAAGTCAATTCTTAAAAAATCTTGAGGATTCAAAAATGAAAATAGCAGCAATAGGAAGCAAACGTATAAAAAATAACTCAGTTGTTTTAACACACTGTCATTCATCAACTGTAATAAAACTTCTCACTACAGCAAATAGAGAGGGAAAAAATTTCGAGGTTTTTTGTACAGAAACAAGACCTTTGTTTCAAGGTAGAATTACAGCAAAAGAGTTGATAAAAGATGGAATCAAAACAACATTAATCGTAGATTCAGCTGTTCGGTCAATAATTAAAGAAATAGATCTAGTTATTGTGGGCTCAGATGCAATAACTTCGGAGGGGAACGTGATTAATAAAATCGGAACAAGCACCATTGCATTAATAGCTAGAGAGGCTAGAAAACCGTTTTATGTTGTTTCAGAACTCTTGAAATTTGATCCAGCCACTATTTGTGGAAATTATGAAAAAATCGAGGAAAGAGATCCTAGCGAAGTTTGGAAAGATGCACCAAAAAATTTGCTTTTTAGAAATCCAGCATTTGATATTACTAGACGAGAATTTATCCATGGTGTAATTTGTGAGGAAGGAATTATTCCACCTCATTCAATATTTGAAGTTGTTAATCGAAAGTACGAATGGATTTTTAAATAATAGATCATATTTTCCAAAGGTCGATAGCAGCTTTTAACTCAGCGTGAGTCTTAGAATAATCAGGTAAACTGATGTGTTTAAGTGTTCCATCGACAGCTTGGCGCATTGCAGTTGCTCCTGCCTCGGTTCCATTTGGATGACCATGAATACCTCCCCCAGCTTGAATTATGAAATCCTTTCCAAAGGTATCCATTAAACTAGGTATCAAACCTGGATGTAGACCTCCAGACGCAACAGGCATAACTCTTCGAAAGGTGTTCATACCCTTTTTTAAAGCATTAATATTGTCTAATACCTCATCTTTTGTTTCAGACATTTTCCCTACAACTGTACCAACATGGAGTTGATCAACACCTATAATTCGCGCAATTTTTGCAATTATTTGCATAGCTATGCCATGCTTTGGCTTTTTGGTAAATGCCGCATGACCAGCTCTGTGAGCATGGATAATAAGTTTGAAATTCTGATCTCTTAATGTTTGGAGAGCGGAAAAACCACATGTCAAAATATCAACCATTATATAATTACCACCATGGTCTTGCACAAATTCGGCTCTCTTCAACATGAGTTCAGTTTCTGCAGTAATATTTGGCATGTAGACTTTGCGTTCTCCAGTCTCTTCTTCGGCTTTATCTTTACCTTCAAGAGTTTTTATTATTCGTTCTTCAAAAGGATTAAATTTTTGACTGCTTAAATTCTCATCATCCTTAACGACATCACAGCCACCTAACCAAGCTTCGTAAGCTACTTGGGCATGATCAATAGTTTTTAACCCAAGTTTTGGTTTGATGATGGTTCCCACTAAGGGACGTTCTTGTACTCTAAGCAACTTGCGTATTCCCTTAATCCCATACTTAGGACCTTTGAAACTATCTAAAAGAACATTAGGTATCGAAATATCCATAAGGCGTAAATTTTCCAAAGCTTTAAGGCCAAAAACATTTCCTGCAACACTACTTAGTATGTTTGGCATATTTCCCTTTTCAAAAAGCTCCACAGGATAAGCTATTTTTACAAGATTTTGATCTATTTTAAAAACAGTAGCTGCAAGTTTTTTCATATAGGGTCTTTCTGTTGTGAGTTCTGTCCAAGTTCCAATAGAACTCTCAGCGGCTACTCCCCCTGCTGCTTCATTCAAAGGTAACCCTTTTGGTTCAACATAGAAAGTGCAAATAAGGTCAGAGTCATTCGGTGTAAATGTCAAATTTACGAAGTCTAGATACTCCAAAAATTCAGTCCTCATTAAAAATAAAGATTGACATTTCCTTAAAACCTTAACTATCCGCGTACAAATCTAAAAGTGTGAGTTTCATGAAGTTAATTGCGGAAGTTTTGAAAATAACAGCAGGAGGAAAACAAATTGCAATCATTTCTGAAAAAAGTGCTAATTCATTAGGAGTTCACTCATCAGACAGGATAAAAATTACGTATGGATCTAAAGAAATGATTGCTATTACCAACGTAGCTGTTCACTTCCCTCAAAATCGTATTGGATTCTACGAGGAAATCTCCAAATCGCTTGGAATAAAGGGTAAAGAAACAGTTACAGTAGAGCTAGCTGAAATCCCAGAATCATTAGTACATGTAAGAGCAAAACTTCGCGGTGAAAGACTCAGAGAAAAAGAGATAAAAACAATAGTTGAAGATGTTGTTGAAAGACATCTTAGCGAGGTAGAAATAGCAGCTTTTCTTACTGCACTCAACATTTATGGACTAAGTATAAGCGAAAATGAAGCATTATCAAGAGTAATGGTTGAAACCGGCAAAAAACTTGATTTTGGAGAGGGCCCCATATTAGACAAACACAGCATTGGTGGCATACCTGGAGATAAAACCTCATTAATTGTTGTACCAATTATCGCAGCTGCAGGATTTACAATTCCTAAAACATCTTCACGTGCAGTTACATCACCTGCTGGGACCGCAGATCGTTTTGAAATATTATGTCCCGTTAAACTTTCAAACATTGAGATTAAAAAGGTGGTCAAAAAAACAAATGGTTGTCTTGTTTGGGGTGGAGCTTTAGATTTAGCTCCAGCAGATGATTTATTTATTCAAGTTGAATATCCTTTGGGAATTGATCCTCTTCTTTTGCCATCTATTTTAAGCAAGAAAAAAGCAATAGGTGCAACACATGTTGTGATCGATATTCCAACTGGAAGAGGAGCTAAAATTAAAAATTTAACTGAGGCTTACACATTAGCTTCTGATTTTGTAGAGATAGGTAAAAGATTAAAAATGAATATCCAATGTGCACTAACCTTCGGCGAACAGCCTTTGGGTAGGGCTGTAGGACCTGCACTTGAAGCAAAAGAAGCATTATCCACTATCATGGGAAATGGTCCAGACGACTTAAAGGAAAAAGCAATTACTTTAGCAGGAATGCTTTTTGAAATGGTTGGACTTAAGAATGGACGACAAAAAGCCCACGATATTATGCAATCTGGAAAAGCTGAAAAAAAATTAAGAGAAATAATCGGAGAACAGGGAGGCAATCCGAAAATAAAACCTGCTGAGATTGTATTAGGCGATAAAATAGGTTCAATAAAAGCTACTAAATCAGGCATAATTTCTCGGATCAATAATGAAAGTATTGTTCGGATTGCAAAAGCGGCTGGTGCACCCAAAGCCAAAGGTGCAGGGTTAATACTTATAAAAAAACTGGGTGAATCTGTAAAGAAAAATGGAACACTTTTAGAAATTTATGCTGAAAGAAATACCAAATTAAAAACAGCTCTGGAGCTTGCAAATAAACTTAAACCTATAGTGCTAAACAAAAAAATTGAGGATCAAATGCTATTAGATAAGATTCCAAAAAAAATTAGTGATCAAAAACAGTTCATATTAGAAAGGTAGGAAAAAATTAATGTTTTTTTATAGATTTTAATTTAAAGAGTAAAAAAGTAGATTAACAGACTCTACTCCATTTTTTTAAGCAAGTAGAGTCCAAAACCAATTCACAAACTGCACTAAATTCTTAGTTTAAATATAAACTTCCCCTGGTTAATTAAGAATAAACATATAGTCTAAAATAAAGGTAAAAAAAAAGAAAAAATAGAATAAATTCTTTAAAATCGCTTCGGATCAGTATTAACATCAACTATCGTCGCAGTTTTTGTCGAAAAACATTTGTCAATTGCTTCTTCAAGCTCTCCAGGGTTTAATACTTTGATTCCTAATCCGCCAGAATTTTCCGCAAATTTGGCAAAATCAAAATTATATAGATTTGTCTGCCAATTTTGGTAACCTTCAACTTTTTGTTCTTGCATAATCATTCCTAAACTTTGATTATTTAGAACAAAGACCTTAATGGGCAAAGCGTATTTCATCGCAGTCAAGAAATCATTCATAACCATTGAAAAACCACCATCACCACTTATGCAAACGCTCATCCTATCTGGATATGCAATTGAAGCAGCTAATGCACCAGGCAAACCAAACCCCATGGAAGCTAAATACCCACTCATAATCATTTTCTGTGTTGATTTCATCTGGAAGTTACGTCCAAACCACCAGGCGTTTTCGCCTACATCTAGTGAAATTACAGCATTATCAGGAATTTTTTCGCTAAGAACTTTCATTATGTACTGAGCTCTAATTGGACTTGAGGAAGAATCAGCTTCTTTAGCTATTAATTGCAGCCAACTGTTTTTTAATTGTTTAATTTCATTTAAATATGAAGAATTATGGCTATTTTGGACTCTTTCCGTCAATCTTGGCACTATTATTGCACTGTTTCCAATTAAACCAACAGCAACAGGGTAATTTTTCGCAATCATATTCATATTAATATCTATTTGAATTGTTTTCTTTTCTGGAATCCTTGTTTGATCAGAGTAAGAGGCTCCAATTACAATTAATAAATCAGCTTTCCTAACAAGTTCAGCCGCAGCAGTTGAAGCGATTGTCCCGTGACTACCTACATATAGAGGTTCATCGGCATCAAGAATTCCTTTTGCTCTAAAAGTCGTTATTATTGGAGCAGAAATTTTTTCAGCTAATGTGAGTACATTTATCCCCTGTGATATTGCACCAAATCCAGCGATTATAACAGGTCTTTTGGATTCGTTAATTATGTGTGCAGCTTTTATTATTAGTGAATCTTTTGATCTAAAGGCCAAATTTGTAATTCTACCTTCTAGAGGGAGAATTTTTGTTTCATAGGGAATCTTTTGGACATCTCTTGGAACACCAAGATGCGATACACCACGATCCAAAAGGGAATGCTTTACAGCCAACGTTGCTAAGATTGTAGTTTGATTCTTAGCCATTAGAATTTTATTAAACACGCAAATTGGTTCAAAAAATGAGTATTGATCAATCTCTTGAATTGAACCTGGACCCATCAATTGTCGAGCTACCAATCCTGTAATGGCTAGAACCGGTGATTTATCTAGGTTTGCATCATATAATCCTGTAGCAAGATTGGTAGCACCAGGTCCAGAAACTCCAAGACACGCAGCAACGTTTCCAGTAAGTTTACCATATGCTGAGGCCATAAAAGCTGCAACCTGTTCATGTCTTACTTGAAAAAATTTAATTTTGTTACTTTTTCTAATAGCGTCTACAATTCCAAGTGTTGAAGTACCTGGAATTCCAAAAACATATTTTACACCCCACTCTGCTAGTTGTTCTATTAGAACATCCGAAACTGTATGATCTTTAGTTGTTAATTTGGATTTTTTAGTAAGCATTATAAACTCTGTTTTAGCGGATCCACACACTGGACATACCCATTCTGTAGGTAAATCAGAAAAAGGCTTAAGTTCATTATCTTCATCATAAACATAATTACATATTGTGCATCGATATTTTGTCAATCGAAAACCTCAAAAAGTTATCCAAATATCAGAATATCAATTCTAACATATCTATTTTTCTTATAAATCAATTTCAAATACATTATTGTTAGTAAATCTGAATGTATATCATCAAACTATAAACAATATCAGTAGCGAAAATGGAATAATATTTTCTGGATTTAAGGGTTAAAGTATAATCTAAGGAGAAGATATATACAAAAAAATGGGATTTAGGGCGTTTTGTGGATATACAAGCTAATTCTATTTTAAAAAAAAGTGTGTTATCTGAGTTTATTGTTTTAGCGAATAATTTTTCAGGAAGGTAGTGAACTAGTTTGACTCTAACTTTGCAATAGTTTCTGCAACGCCTTTGCTTTCGTTATCTAACCATTTTTTGTATTCTGTTAATTTCTTAATCTTTTCTTCCTTTGTAAAAAAGTGTCTTCCGTAATGAGAGGAACAACACATGTCTTCTTCTCCATGATGCATATCTTCACCTCCAATACCAATATTGGTTTTACGATATTGGTTATCCAACGGCGACTTATAAAAAAGTATCGGTTAACCGATAGTGATTCCAAATATACTTTTAATATCGATTATCCGACATTAATCAACATGGAACACTGTGCAACAAAAGGATTTCTTTCTTTTCTCATATTGTGGTTAATCGGTAAGAAAAGTATGACTGGGGCCGAGATAACTCTAGAACTTGAGAAAAGAAAAGGTAATAAACCAAGCC
>JAENXI010000279.1 GCA_016649625.1 Candidatus Bathyarchaeota archaeon | reverse complement strand
TTCTATTATTGGTGCAACAGTCATTGGTTTGGGAACTTCTCTACCTGAGTTGGCGACTACGATTCAGGCTTTGAAGAAGGGATTGTTTGGGATGGCTTTGGGTAACATTTTTGGTAGTTGCATTACAAATGTTACTCTTGTTCTCGGGGTTACATCATTGTTGTCTTTTTCGGAGGTTAACGTTTTTGCTGTTGAGAACATTATGTTTTATGTTTTGCTTTCTTCTTTGACTATGTGGTATTTTGTAAGCGTAAATGAAATTATAAGCAGGAAGGGTGCGTTGGTATTGTGTATAATATATGTTCTGTTTGTTTTGCAGCAAATAGGGGTTCATTTACTTTTTTAGAAGTGTATCTATGTTACTTACAGAGTTATAAACTCTAAATTTTTAAAAATTTTTGTTTAAGTTAATTGCTTTTTTATAGCCATCTTTTTCTTCTAAAGTAAAAGAGCATTATAATTCCTATTCCTAGCATAAAAAGCAATACCAAAGGATAACCCCATACCCAGTCAAGTTCTGGCATGTTTTTAAAATTCATTCCATATATGCCTGCAACCAAAGTTAAAGGAATAAATATTGTAGCAATTATAGTGAGTACTTTCATAACTTCATTCATTCGGTTGCTAACACTGGACAAGTAGATATCAAGCATGCCAGATAACATGTCTCGAAAAGACTCGATTGCATCAATAACTTGTATAGTA
>JAENXI010000278.1 GCA_016649625.1 Candidatus Bathyarchaeota archaeon | reverse complement strand
CGTAAGCGGAGTTAATGTTGAATTCAAAAACGTTGAAAGTATAGATGCTAAAGAAGCTGTTGAAGCTGATGGGTTTGCGTTTGGGTCACCTTCATATTTTAGCATAATGTTGGGCCATTGTTGAGTTTGTTAACAGAACTTTATTTTCTTAAAGATAAGTTAGTCACCAAACCTATGGCAGCCTTTGCTACTGGTATTGGTAGTCAAACAAAGACTGTTGAAAACATTGAAAGTATCCTTAAAGCTTTTAATCCAAAATTAATTCCTGGAATAGTTACTAGCAACGAGATTTCTGATGCTGATTTGCAGCTTGCTGGAAAGTTAGGAGAGGAACTTGCCAAAACCATTTCAAACACAGTCAGTTAATAGCTCCCAAGAAAAGTTAAATACTTTATAGCAAGTAAACCCACTAAACTAAAATTCAAGTTCTCCAACCACACACTTCTTTTTTCCAAGTTTTCATGGCAAGAGAGATCTAAGATCCCAAAAAGTTACTATGTTTGAATTACCATATTCTAGATATTTCCAATACTCGTAATCAACCACTTTAATCAAATTGAAATAAATAAGAAGAATGCAAATGTTAGAAAACAATATTATAAAAAAATGGATAGATTCGTTTGATCAAAACCAAGATGAATATAAACAAAAAAATGAAGAATATCTACAGCTGTTCTTAGAGTTCTCCAAAAAGACACCGCAACAAATAAT
>JAENXI010000277.1 GCA_016649625.1 Candidatus Bathyarchaeota archaeon | reverse complement strand
CCATTCCTCGCCCTATATTAAAACTAGGTTCTTGAAAAAAGGGGAGTTTGCGGGATTATTGTCGGGTGACATCACCAGTATAGCCAGAATTACCTCACCTCGACCATTCATTACTAAAGTAACCATATTTTACTGGTAAATTAGGGTGCGAATCCCGTCTCCCCGCACTTTTAGTTTCGGTTTGCTCTCAACTCTCTTTATGTTCAATCATAACATAGACTCAAATCGTGTTCTTCTCTAAATTCTATGTTATGACTGAAAAAGAAGGCATCATGCAAGAATGTGGCGTTTGCCATCATGTTAACCCTTCAACCTACAATAAAACATGTTCTGGATGTGGTCACATAGTCTGTTTAGTCTGTTTGCTGAAAGAGAATTTTGAGTGCTCAGTTTGTGGTGGATATTTCATAGCCCCAACTGATTACTGAATGTGAAGGATACAAAGGATTACCATTTTAGCTGCTAAAGATTTTTTGCTCATTATTGTTTGCCTTCTTATTTCATTTCAAATATGTGCTTTTACTAGGCTTTTTACATCGCAAGCTTACGTGATAGGTAACGTTTCTTCTCTCTTACATGTAATCTTGTTTTTTAAATATCTAAAGAGATTTTTCCAGTTTATGTTTGGGAGCACAAACAATGGAGCAACCAACGCAATAATTAGTATAGCTGCACCTACCCAAAGTCTCACATCTGTGTATTGTATAATGA
>JAENXI010000276.1 GCA_016649625.1 Candidatus Bathyarchaeota archaeon | reverse complement strand
AATAATTCAGAAATCGTTAAATTTTTCTGTTCACAACAAATACCTGGGATCGTAAATGGATGATAAAGATAAACAGATTATACAATTACTAAAGAAAAACGGGAGAGCAAGTTACGGTAATTTAGGTAGTAAAGTTGGACTATCAGAGGGTGCAATTCGAAAAAGAATTAAAACATTAACTAATTCTGGCGTAATAAGAAAGTTTACAGTGAAGATTGGAGAAGTAGAAGGCGCAGAAGCTATCACATTATTAGCTACATCACCGTCTTCTCCAACACAAGAGGTTTCAAAAAGAATTAAAGAAATTCCCAATGTCGAAACAATCTACGAAGTCACTGGCGAGTATGATATCGTTGCAGTTATTACTGGAATGAATGTGGTTGAAGTCAACGAATGTATCGAGAAAATACGAAAAGTAAATGGAATAATGAAAACTAATACTATGATAGTTCTCCGTAGCCGATAAGAAACACTTTATTTGACATTAACACCAAGTAATTAATGAACAGCACAATTTATCAGTGAAAAATAACAAGAAGTCAATTTAAAAAAAGTGTTAAATTATTTTTGATTAATATTAAATGTTTATGGAAATAATTTTCAGATGGCAAAATATTCTGCTTTGTGCATAAGCACAAAATATTGGAGTCCTGGAGAAGATTACTTAAGCATTATTGTTGAATCTATTAAAAAAAATGTGAAAAATAATGACTATGT
>JAENXI010000275.1 GCA_016649625.1 Candidatus Bathyarchaeota archaeon | reverse complement strand
AATTTACCAGATTGATGAACGAATAACAGATGTAATCGGTTTCAAAACTTTTCAACCAAATCAAGATTATACCAAGTTCATAGCCCTGGAGAATCCTCTTTCCCCAAACTTTGATCCTACGACAGATTTTGTTCCAATCAAAACTGGAGAATTCAAAACAGAACAAATTCGAGGTAATGCCGAAGACTACTCAGATCAGGATTGGCGTTATGCCTTTTATCTAAATGGTTTTCCTGACGGTATCCGTGAATCTATTGCTTCAGATCTATCAGATGAAAAAATGCAGGAGCTATCCAAGAAAGCGTGGGACCAATACTTTGATCCTCAATACAAGATGGCCGCCTACAATGTTTCATCTTTTCTACTTGGAATATTCTCCGGAGAAACAGACATTTCTGAACTTGAACTAGGAGCCGCAGGCCCAGCAGGAACTCCAGGCGGTTCAAGTGGAGATTCCCTCGAAGGAGTAACAACTCTAAAAGATGAAAATGGCGACATTATCAAAAACCCAATAGTCTTTACAGACTCATTCCTTTTACCAGTTGGACTTCAAATCTGGATACCCATGAATACCGCAGCTAACGGATTGCCCAATTATCAAGCTTTTACTATTGGCGGCAGTCTTGACAATCAACGTGCAGGAGGTTTCCCATTGGCAGCCGAATTGTCCATTGGATCAGGAGAAATGGATTTCAGCTCAATTCTAGGAACTCTATAC
>JAENXI010000274.1 GCA_016649625.1 Candidatus Bathyarchaeota archaeon | reverse complement strand
CTGTTATGCCTGTAGCTGTTAGATGGAAAAATATTCCAGGGATACTAATTATGAACGGAGAACCGCAGGTAAAGGTTAGTATTAAAAATTCAGCTATACCAAAACCAAATCCGCTAAGAACAGCAAGTTTAAAAAATGTTTGCTCAGTTTCCCCGTGACGATATATTAATCCAAACACTTTTGAAAATTCTTCAATGAAGGGTGCTAAAACTAGTTCAGACATTAAAAGAAAATAATACGGAGAAAGTCCTGCTATCATGCCAACCGCGGAGTTATGAATGTAAACATTTACTGGAATACCTACGATTATTCCTGAAGCGAAGAAAAACGTCATTTCCTTCCAAGTAGGTGAATGCAATGAAACAGAATCTTCCAACATGGAGATCAATCCTAACTTATTATTGTGAGAATAATATATGAATTTAATTAAAAAGAACTTGGCTTATTGGACTCGGGGGACTTGAGGTGAGTATTTGGTTTATTATTTCTCTGTTTGGTTTTAATGCAATATTGATTCCTTATTTTTTATCACTTGAACACCAAAAACTCGAAGAAAAATATGGAAAAGAAAAAGGAAAGAGAATTGGCGAGATTTTTGGTTTGATTTCAGGGTGGGGTTTCTTTCTTTTTTGGTTTGGGATGTGGCTATCTCCTCAAGAAAGATTTGTGTTTCCAATTCTTCAAGAATTTTCAATACGAATATCACAATTGGATTTAA
>JAENXI010000273.1 GCA_016649625.1 Candidatus Bathyarchaeota archaeon | reverse complement strand
ATAGAGGGTAAGGGGAGTGTATTTGCCCGTGAATGCTGACGGTTTGGGTGAGACGATTCTTCTGGCGCAGTTGAGGCAGATCAGGTATTTGCCTTCACGCAGGTCTTCGGTTATGCAGCTTCTGCAGAATAATTGTTTGCATCTTGGACAGCGCGTAAGCTGTGAGGGAGGCACTGTCCGTTTGCATAGGCTGCATTGGTTGTCTGGTTCTGGAGGACGAGTTCCCCCTATCGGAATAATAATGTCTCGCACCGAAGCCAACGCCCAGTTAGTATTAACAGAAGAATCAAGATAAACCTAACTAAACGGGGCTGTGAAACGAGAAAAAGGTTGTTTTCAACAATGTACCTCTATTAGTCTTCAAATATGAAATGGTGCGGGGGGTGGGATTCGAACCCACGAACCCCTACGGGACAGGCTCCTGAAGCCTGCGCCTTTGACCTAGCTCGGCGACCCCCGCTCCTTTGTTTCAGAAAATCAAATCTTCCTTAAGTGTCTTTTCGCTTATCGGAAATTAAAGCTTAAAGAAGCCCCATACAAAATAATCAACAATGACGTGATAGTTATGGACTGGATGGAAATACTGCAGGAATGCTCACAGAAGATGCGGAAGGCAGCCCTCAGGTATTATGGTTCGCCGAAAGCCGCTGTCGGTTTTGGTGTTGGAGCTGGCGGCGACATATCAAAGAGGATCGATTTGGCTGCTGAGAAGGCGCTGATAGA
>JAENXI010000272.1 GCA_016649625.1 Candidatus Bathyarchaeota archaeon | reverse complement strand
TTCTCGGGCGACTTTCTTCAAGTCATAGAAGGAAACTCTGTAGTCACGTTGATTTCTGACCTGAGCTCCTTCAGCAAAATCAGTTCCATCTTCGCCAAAAAGGATGTGATAGACCAGAAACAGAACCTGTCAACGGTTATTATCCGTAGCCCAGACGAGATAACGTTCACTCCGGGATGCGTGCAGGCATTCTACAACGCAGTGTCACGACGCCACATCAACATAGAAGAAACCATGAGCTGCTACACAGAAACAATAATCATACTAGCAATGGAAGACGTAAGCAAAGCCTTCGCGGCACTCACAGACCTCATAACAGAAGCAAGAAGAAAAACGGCATAATCATAGTAGGAGACTAATAGAGGTACATTGTTGAAAACAGTATTTTTCCTGAAAAACGTAGCAGCATAAAGTTTGTGTTGTTTATCGTTCTCTTGGTACAAGGGCAATGTTGAAGGCTACTGTTTTGCCGCCGTGCTTCCGGTCGCATTTCACGGTTACGGTTTCGCCGTCCTCGCTTATGTACACAACTTTGCCTATGTGCCCAGACTCCTGATGGAACACGCTGTGCACAGGAATCTTCATCTTATCTCCAACTTTAAGGTTCGCCATCAACACATCCTCCGCAAACAACCAAAAACATGATTCCAGAACAGCACCACGTTACACTGCATAACTTCTTCCCGATAAGAAAAAAGTAACTATTAAACATTACCTGAACAATAA
>JAENXI010000271.1 GCA_016649625.1 Candidatus Bathyarchaeota archaeon | reverse complement strand
CCTAAGATTGAAACCAGAATGGAAGTGAAGAATGAAGCCGATAGCGAAAAGGCGGAGTTATATCTTTACGGTACTATAAGAAAGGCTTTACCTTGGGAGGATTTAGATTCTTGTATATCTGCTAATGCGGTTTTAAAAGAACTAAAAAATCTCAAAGGGAAAGATATCGACGTTCATATTAATTCTGGTGGCGGTGATGTATTTGAAAGTATAGCCATTTGTAACAGTCTTAAACAACATGACGGAGAAATAAAAATAATAGTTGACGCTTTGGCCGGCAGTGGTGCTAGTATTATTTGTACAGCTGGTAAAGTGGTTATGTTTAACAATTGTATGCAGATGATGCATAAAGCATGGACATACACCTGGGGTAATGCTGACGAGTTAAGAAAAGATGCTGACGACTTAGATAAAATTGACGAGGCAGCCGATAATAGTTATAAAAAGAAATTCGTTGGAACAGATGCAGAATTAGTAGATTTGATTGCTGAAGGTTCTTGGTTAACAGCAGAGGAATGTCTTGCATTAGGTTTTTGTGATGAAATCTTAGATGCCGAAGATGAAGAAGAGGAAGAACCCACAGAGAACAATGTCAAAAAAAATCTTTTCAATAAATATAAGAAAAACATAGAAAGCAAAGTAGTCGATAATAAGACTACTCTTTTTAATGCTTTCAAAAACAAAACTGGAGGTAACGAATAATGACCATGAAAAACAAAGATGTAAAG
>JAENXI010000270.1 GCA_016649625.1 Candidatus Bathyarchaeota archaeon | reverse complement strand
CATACATCAATGAAAAAACAATAAAAAAATAAATCCAAATTATTTTATTTGAAAATCACGATTATGCGAAATGGTAACCTCAGGAAGCTTCAAAAGCTCACTACAATAAGGACAAACCTTAAAATCAGCCCTAATAGGCTTTTTACAAGAATTACACAAAAGCGGAAAGAGCACTTGTTCTTCTAAAGAAATTAATTGTTTATTTATTTTGTTCAAATCTCTTTTTGTTCTCAACATCGACTCTTTAATCGGAGCTATATCCCTCACTTCAGTTCTAACATTACGAATCAAATCCTTAACCTCTAACAACACCTCACTATCAGACTCCATCTTTTCATACATTAAATCAAAAAGTCCCCCATTATCCTCCACAATTTGGCTTTCCTTTGATCTTTGCTTTTGTGCATCAGATAATATGTGGTTAAGAAATGTTTCAACAGGATTATCAAAAGCAAGAATACATGTTATTCCCCAAAGAATCGCGGAAGCTCCAGCTGACACGTAAAAATAGGTTTGTATTGACATCTGGGTTAGAAACGTATTTGCAAAGGGGTAGAGTTGCAACAATTGGATTTGGTTACTAAAAAATAGTGCGTTCACAGAGTCGATAAGGTGCATCATAGTTATGACGGTAAGAGTGCTAAAAAGCCAGATTGTTATTCCTTTTGTTCTCAAGGGGTCATCCTCTATTTTTTATACAAAATAGTGTATTAAATATTAAGATATAAGTA
>JAENXI010000026.1 GCA_016649625.1 Candidatus Bathyarchaeota archaeon | reverse complement strand
TTTTCGTATCCTGAAAGATTGTTGCATCTTTTTATCTCTTTAATCGAATTTTCTAAATTGAACTTAAAGTTTGTGCTTAATTTTGAAATATTCTGAGGTATTTTTCTACATAATACTAGTTAACATAATTTTTAGTTTTGAATTCTTACTGAAGGTAGTGTGTGATTACCTAGAGGTAATACCCAAACTTTAGACGATGTTCCAGATATTTTTAAAGCCTCTTTAAAAGCATCATTTATTGCTCGAGCAGTTTTTAATTTGAACACGTCAGAAGTATAATAATCTGGAAGAGAGGAAACTAGAATAATAGTATGATTTTTTTGAGCTTTCAACAAATAATACGCTTTATGTCCACCCATAACAAAATGACGTTTAATTTCACGTTCAACTTTTTTTAACTCTCCATAACGCATCATCCACTCATAGAATACTTGATTTCCATGTCCTTCTGGACATTCAGCTACTAGAATAATTGTCCCATTTCTCTTGACTACCTCTAAAGCATTATCTAATCCTTTATACGCTTGGTAGAGATTGATGTCACCTGGATGACCTCCTGCGCTAACAACAACAATATCCGCTCTGCGATCAACAGTTACACGATATAATTCATCAACCAGTTTTTTTGCTTCATAGAATGCTTTTTCCATGTCACCTGCAAAAGCTTTTACAAGTTTTCCCTGGCTATTGGTAACTACATTTACTATAAAATCTACTTTTGAGAGTTTTGCAGCTTCTGTCATATCCTCATGAACAGGATTTCCTTCCAAGATTCCAGTTCGTGCTTTTGAGTTAAGTAGCATTGCATGATTATGTTGAATCGTTTCTGAACAAGAAATTGCAGGCATAACACTCTTTCGTCCTCCACCATAACCTGCATAATAATGAAATCCAACGTCGCCTAATAGAATTTTCAAATCTGCTTCAGCGAAGATATGGTTAACTTTGACCTTTGTTCCATATGTTTTAGTTTTTCCAATATAAACTAGATCTTCTGATCTACAGTTATGACTAATAGTTTTTATCCGGCTAATTACTTCATTACCCAGTAATTTTATTTCTTCTTCAGGTGTAACACTCCTATGGGTTCCACACCCAAAAATTATTGTAATGTCCTCATCATTCACACCAACAGAGTTTAATTCTGCTAAAACTGGAAGAAGCATTAATTCGCTCGGAGCATCCCTTGTGGCATCATCAACTACAATCGCGATCTTCTGGCCAGCTTTTGCAATTTCATTTAATCGTTTAGATCCAATTGGTTCTTTAAGTGCTCTTTTTAATTCAGCTTCAGGGTCAGAAACACCAGCAGCTTTTTTTGGTTCAATTGTACCAAGAAAATTTCTGGCTGGAACTCTAACACAAACATCACTTTCTCCATATGGCAGCCAAATATCAACCATAAACTATCACTTTGTTACTATTACCATAGAAGAGAAAATAATTTGCGTCTATTAAGCGTTTATTAAATTAACTATCCTATTTTTGTAGGATCCGTGTTTTTTCTGTTAACACCAAATAGATTTCTAGTGTGACTTTAATTAAGTGGAGATTAAAAAAAATAACTCTAGATAACAAAATTCTTTAAACTAAGTAATGAATATTACATTTGGTTGTAGAACATTTATGCCAATAAGAAATATACCTGAAGAAAATGCGATTCTATTTGTCTGGTTTAATCATTATGCAGGAGTCCTAATTAAAACTCCGTCAAAAACTCTTATCATTGACCCTGTGGATATTAGATCAAATAGTTTTCCGAATGTAGATGCTGTTTTAATAACGCACGAACATTATGATCATCTTGATCAAAGACTGGTTAAAGAAATTCAAAAAAATACTAACTGCAAAATAATTGCTGATCCTGCTTCTACAAAGAGATTGCAACACATGATTCCTCAAGATAGTTTAGAGAAAATTAGTGCCGGATTAGAAATTCATCTTGGAAAAGTATCTATAAAAGCGGAAAAATGTAATCATCCAGCAGCTGATCCTGTCACTTATATAATAACAAGCGAAGACGGGGTTAAAGTCTTCCATACTGCTGACAGTTTGCCTTTTGAAGAATTAGAATCTATAGGTCTTAAAGAAAAAATTGATGTTGTTTTTTGCACAGTAGGAATAGCACCTGGAACTTCTCCTGAAACAGGTTTCGAAATAGCTCGACTAACAAAACCTCAAGTAGCCGTTCCTTACCACGCTAACTCTATAGCTTACCAGAAAAAATTTGCTGATATTCTTAAGAAAGAGCTTCCAAGAACAGCTTGTTTAATTCCAGAACTTAACAAGATTTATCAGGTTTCAAAGAAAATGTGATTTTTTATAAAATTTTCTTCTAAAAATTAGATTATTGTGAATTATATGGGAAGAAAAATTGCTTGTAACCATTATACGATTTGTTACTACTAATAAAAGAAAAATTCAAAGTTTATGGTTGTGTCTTTTTATAAACCTTTTTTCTTATTCTTCTTCCTCGTAAAATATTAACTCTTTTTCTTCTAAGAGCTTATGAAGTTTTTCAACTGACTCATAAACCTCTTGTTCTAGTTTGGCACCTGTGCATACAAGTTTTCCACTGGCAAATATTAAAATAACTACCTTTGGTACTGCCATCCTATAAATAAGTCCTGGGAATTGTTCAGGTTCATACATTGTTTTTTCAAGAGTATAAGCAGCTTTTTCTAGATCAATCATTCCTCCCAAGCTTGCGGAGGCAACAATGTTTTGTACTTTCATCTCTGGTTTGCTTATAATTATTATTCCTCCATTTTTCAGCTCCTTGACAACTTTCATAACAGCTCGGCGTGATTCTTTTGCTGATTTTGCGCCCGTACAAACCATTTTTCCAGAGTTGAAAATTAGAGTGGCTGTTTTTGGTTTTTTTAATCTAAATACTAGTCCTGGAAACTGTTCTGGTCGATATTCTACACCTGGATATCCTTTAACTACTGCGTTTAAATCAACTTTTTGATTCAATGTTGCGGAGGCAACAACGTTTTCAATGCGAATTGTAGCTTTAACTTTTGGCATTAATTTCCCTTCTTGTTAACCTGTGATTAAACATCCTTTTATAAAAAAGGTTTTCTTAATAAATACATCTGTGATTTTTAAAGTGGAATTTCTTGTTGTTTTTGCTCTTTTTTTGAACGCATTAATGGAATTATGAACTCGATTACTAACAATATCACTATAAGACCCACTACTAACGGCAGTCCTATACCATTTCGCATGAATAATACAAAATGACCAACCCATGGAATTCGCATTACAACTTTTCCTACCACTAAATCCTCTGAAATACCATTACCTTGGTTCCATGGATCATATTCATAAGTAGTTGGAATATCCGGCCATTTTGTGTTGGAATTACCATCTCCTTTTGTGAAAAAGTATATCTTTCCATCTTTTTCTTCTTTATCAACAATTCTGTGGACAATTAATTCATTTGGATCTGTAGGTTTCTTAAAAATAATTATGTCACTGTCAGGATAATCAGAAATTAAATCGACTGGATCTATTCCTTGGACAATAATTAAATCACCAATATGTAACGTTTGGGAAAATGGATGTGACCAACCATCACATCTCCCATCATAAGGTACGCACATGCTACCACTTACGACAGCTAGAGCAGGATATGAAGTGTTTAAAACTGATTGCGAACCAAACCAGAATCCAAAAACTATCAGTGCGATAATGCCTATTACAGTAGAAGTTTGAACATACTCGTTTTTCCAAATTTTTTTTAGTTTAGAGATCACAGAATGGCCCCATCTGATTCCTGAAATGTTGTTGTTCAATAAAGGGGAATCTACTTTAAAACTTGTTGTTAAATAAAAAAGGGAAAGGGGAAGTATGTTATACGTAATAGACTACTTTTCTCTTATTGACAAACTATTAGCAGCTATTTTTTTTAGATTTTTTGTTTGCTTAATACTTCTCTGAAACTAGCGCCACAACTAGCACATTTATAGAGACCTATCTCTAGTTGCATTCGTTTTCCTTGTTTATCTGGACGCCCAGCCATTTTCCACGTCTTCTTTGGTGCTGGAGCTGCAGCTCCACATTTTGGACAATTACCCATTACTCATTTTCCTCCACATTATTACACTTCATGTCTTCTTATGAAGATAGATATATAATTTTCCATGCTTTTAAAATCTAATCTTTAATTTTTATCATAATAATTATACTAATTTATGTTAAAAATATGACTGTATTTTTTCAATAAATCACATATTACTTTTCAAGATTCATTTTTTAAAGTTTTTTAATACTAGTGGAGTCAGTTTGAAAAATGAATTTGTAGATATATTACACATTTACCTAACTTTTTATATGAAGAATATCCTAATCATTCTAAAAGACCTATAATGGACTGAGAAAGAATCTGGAAAGTTATATAGTTCAAATTATTTAAACGGAGACTTCACTAACGCTGATTAAGTTCATAAGTCTTTTCAGAGATTATTGAGAGTGGAAATAAGCAGAAAAAAATTACGAGAAGAAGTTCTTAAACGTATTAAATATGTAAAGACATGTGTTATGGCTCGAGAGTTATGTCTCCTAGTACGTTTAAATAGAGCCGTATTAGAACCTCAAGATGTACTCGAGTTTTGTCTTTATTTTTCAAATAAATGCAAAGAAGAAAGCTGTGATGAACCCGGAGATCTTTGTATGAAAGCAGCAAATGCCCTAATTTCCAAAGATGAAAAAAAATATTTAGATCTTTGCGCACAAAGTTACATGAAATGTGGAGAAAAGAAAAGGCCCACTCCAAAGAAAAATCAATATGTCTCATAATGGTATTGTTTAATTATTAGGTATCTGACTTAAAGATAATCTATCAATAATACTTGGTGATCTACTAAATGTTTCTTGCCCCTTTTGTTCCCAGTCCCCTCCCAGTTATTGAGCATATGCTAAAACTAGCTGAACTACAACCTGGCGAAGTATTATTTGATTTAGGTGCAGGAGATGGTAGAACTGTTACTATGGCAGCTAAGATTTTTGGTGCTAAAGCTGTAGGTGTAGAATTAAGAGAAGATTTAGCAAAAAAAGCACTAATATCAATTAACGAGACTAGTCTGGCAAATAGAATTACCATTATAAATGGTGATATGTTTAATGTAAATTTAAAATCAGCAGATGTAGTTTTTCTATATTTAACTACAAGTGCCAATGAGAAAATTAGACCAAAATTAGAAAATGAACTAAAGAAGGGTGTTCGAATAGTTTCCCATGATTATGAAATTGTAGGTTGGAGACCAATTAAAATTGAAAATTTTTGTGAAAATCCAAAGATAGGCTATCCATCGCACACTTTATACCTTTACAAAAAGTCTTAATTTTCAATAGAACATATTCTTATTAAGTAACTGCATTTTCTGCCTCTAGTTAACTCAAAGTTCTAAAGAATGAATATTTTTCGTGTTTTCAAATTGACTTAAGATTTTCATATGTAATGTAACAATTGAAAAATATCTTTGCGTTTTATTAACTTTTCAAGATTAAGTTATTAAGCTCGATTTCAAATGTAACTGGCACAAGAGGGAACTAATAAGAATGACTCAAATTGAGTTTGGCATTTCTATGCTTTATTGTTTAGGCGAACCTTTTAAAAAAATGATAACTTACTTGGAATCCATTGATACAAAACTTGTTGAAATAGTTGACGATGGTTTTCATGCGCTTAATAAAAAAAAAGTTTCAATTCTTAAAGAGATTGCATATTCATATGATCTAAGATTTACGGTTCACTCCCCATTTGCTGATATTAATATTGCTTCTCCGTCTAAAGCAATTCGTACTCTTATGCTTAACCGGTTAAAACGTTCAATGGTTTTTGCCAACGCTTTAGATGCTAAACTGTGGGTACTTCATCCGGGAAACAAGACTGGAATTAGTATGTTTTATCCAGGTGAAGACTGGAAACAAAATTTGAAAAGCATACATCTTTTAAACTTTCTTGCAAACGATTTAGGATTAAAAATAGCTATAGAAAACCTTCCAGGAAAATACGGATTTATTATGAAGAATCCAGAGGATTTCATTAGACTTTATAAAGAGGACTCATCATTGGAAGATATTGGAATAGTTTTAGATACTGGTCATTCAAATCTTGAGAATCAGACTGAATCTTTTTTGAGAAAATTACCAAAAAAAATTGTACATGTACATGTAAGTGACAATATGGGTGACGATGACCAACATTTAGGTATTGGTTATGGTCAAATAGACTGGACCCAATTTGTAAAAACACTACATGAAATACAATATGAAAAAACTATAATGGTTGAAGCTGTAGAACATTTGCAGGAAAGCTTAGATAAACTGAAAGAAATGTTATTTTAGTTCTCAATAAGTGGTAATTCTAATTCCATAAAATCTTCAGCAATTATTGTATTCTCAAAAATTTTTTGGGCCTGTTTAAATAAAATGTTTGAATCAGAATATCTTGCACTAATGTGTGTGAGTATTAATTTTTTAGCTTTTGCTTTCTTTGCTTCTTCAGCAGCCTGACTTGGAGTAGAGTGTCCATCAATTAGTGCTTTCTCAATAAGGGAATCATCAAAAGTTGATTCATGAATAATTAAATCTGCATCATAGGCAAATTTCTTAAAATTTTTAAAAGGTCTAGTATCTCCAGAATATATTATTTTTCTACCCTTTCTGAAAGGTCCTGTAACATCTGAAGATTTAACGATGCGCCCATCTGATAACTTGATGTCTTTTCCTTCTTGAAGTTTGGACCAGAATTTACTTTCAGGAACATTCAACTTTCTAGCATTTTCTGGGAAAAATTTTCCCGGACGAGGTTTCTCAACAAATCCATAAGATAAACTTGTTTCTGAATGACTTGATTTTATTGCTTCAATATAATATTCTTTTTCATCACAAACAATTCCAGAATTAACTATTTCAACCAAATCCACTGGAAAAGTCAACCCGAACTTTAGAATCTCTCTTGAACATTCCATGAACTGTTTAATTCCAACTGGACCATAAATTTCAATCTTTTTTTGTCTATTCATCAATGCCATTGTTTGTAATAATCCTGGTAATCCTAGAACGTGATCACCATGCAAATGTGATATGAGAATTTTCATCTTTTTATGAAAACCTGTTTTAGCTTTTAGTATTTGTCTTTGGGTTCCTTCTCCACAATCAAACATTATCTGTTCATTTTGCCGTTTTAAGACAATTGCAGATAAACTTCTACTAAGAGTTGGAATGCTCCCAGCGGTTCCTAAAAAGATAATTTTCATGCTCACTTTTTTCACTTTATTGTTTTTCAAATACAGCTATTTCTCTTGTTAGACTCCTATGTACATATACAAAATGTGATTCTATATGCTTGTATCCAACTGTTTTGCCTACTTGAGATAAATGTATGCTTTTTGGTGAAGCAATACAAATTCTGTCACCTTTTTTTAGTAATGACATAACTGAAAAAAGTACCATTTTAACAATTTTTTTTGTCGTTGAATTCATTGTGGAACAGCAACGCCCATAAGGTGGATCAGTTATTACACAGTTTGTTTTTATTATAGGGTGTTTTCTTGCATCTGATAGAATTAATCCTTCTGGAGTTATATTGAAATGTTCCAAATTTTGTTTACATCCTTCTAACATTTTACGTTGAGCATCTAAACCCAAAGTGCGACAACCAATGAATGTTGCTTCGATAAGAGTATTTCCAGTACCGCAAAATGGATCCAAAACTAGATCATTCCTTTTTGCATGTGCAAGATTTACCATACATCGAGCTAATTTTGACGGCATTGCTGATGGGTGAAAAAAAGGTTTTTTTCTTGGTCGTCTTTCTCCAAAAGGTTTAGGGCAAATGGTAGCAATATTAAGCCCAAAAATCAATTTTCCAGAAGTTAGAATTCCAACGAAAATTTTATCGGGCATAGAAAGATTTACTCTTGTTTTTTTTGTATTTTGAAGAATTTTTTTGCCGATTTTTTTTTCTAGATCCATTACAACCGATTTTTTAGCATAATTTCTAACTCGTTTAATACGAACTGCAAAACTCTCTTGCTCATTTAAGACGCTTGTTAGATTGATTTTATTTAAATTGTTAATTATTTTTTCCTCAGTTGGTTCGCATGTAAATAGCTCAAGGGCACAAACTCTTGTGTAAGCAGATCGTAAGTAAACTGAGTTTATGGATTTTTTTTCCGCTTTTAGTCTAATCACTTGATCCAGTTTTTCGGTAATGCAAAATTCGTATTTTTCAGCTTCAAGAATTGCTAATAATTCTGCTAAGGGTAAAGTTTTATTTTCACCTGAAATCAAAAAGAAAAGTTTAGCCACTTTCTTGCGCCTTTATTTCTTGGCTAATTAACGGTGAAAGTGAAACTTTACTAAAATGACTGGGAACACTATCTGTGCCGATCACTTCTTCTACTCCTGCATTAAGTATTCGATCTTCTGCATCTCCTATT
>JAENXI010000269.1 GCA_016649625.1 Candidatus Bathyarchaeota archaeon | reverse complement strand
TCAGGGACAGCGGACACTTCTAGAGAACATCAGAACCGCCAAAAAGAGTGCAAAAGAGGGCGAAAAAGCGTCTGTTAAAACTCACGCCCGTGACATGATAGTGCTCCCAGAAATGGTGGGCGTCACACTTCTAATCCACAACGGAAAAGAGTTCACGCCAGTGGATGTCGAGCCAGAAATGATGGGATGCTACCTAGGCGAATTCTCCATCACCAACAAACCCGTAAGACACGGCTCACCAGGTATCGGCGCATCCAGATCATCAATGTATGTGCCACTCAAGTAAGAACCAAATACGCGGAAACATTTTTCCCCACTTACTTTTTACGTATATCCGAAGCCTAGCCCACACTCTTGGGTCAACGTTCCGGAAACCTTCTTATAAAAACTGAAGTTGCTGGCATATTAGGAGACTAATAGAGGTACATTGTTGAAAACAGTATTTTTTCAGGAAAACTAATAGAGATAAAAGTAAAGTTGCTAGCTTAAGCTCTGTATGTTGGTTCTGATCGCTTCTTCTGTGTGCCCGTAGGAATTTTTGGCAGAGGTATTGGCGGCGGAATGTTCAGGCTTCGAGATAAAATCACTGACTCTAAGAAAACAATGTTAGATATAGATTGCATGACAATCGGCGGAGGATGCTTCTTTTCTTTATGATCCTTAAGAATCTGCTCTAGTTCATCTTTTGTTCCTGTTACGTGACTTTTTCCTTTCAAGCTGATTTGAGCCACGGCAGGACTGTAATTAAT
>JAENXI010000268.1 GCA_016649625.1 Candidatus Bathyarchaeota archaeon | reverse complement strand
TGATCAATTATATAAAAATAATTTAAATAAATTACGAATTTAATTAATAATTTTATCGATCTTGTTCACAAGATTGTGGAATAATACAATTACAAATTCCTTAATTGGACAAGTCTTAAATTCCTAGAAATTCGGGTTAACAAAATCTATTACTTTCTTTTTTCGAACAAAAATAAACATTTTTGATGAAAAAGTTATTTTTCGCTGATATAAATGGTGGTAGTGCTTTGTGGTCTAGTTGGTTTGGTCCGCCGATACTTCATCATTATTTGATAGGTTTTATTTTGATTGCAGTTGGATGGATAATTTTTTCGTGGTCAAAAAAATAACGATTAAATTAGTAATATTTTGACAAGGCTTCAGAGGATACTATTACTTCTGATGAAGTTGATAATATTTTGTTCTGAATGTCAATCAGGAGTTTTCTGGAAAAAAAGGTTAGTTATGAGTAAACTCCTTGGGTTTTCAAATGGGATCGCTGGGATTTGAACCCAGTACCAAGTGGAGATATCACCCGCGACCTCCCCATTTTTTTTATGATAAAAAATTACATCCCAATCCAAGTGAAAAAAAAGCATATCATAGAATAAAAAACTCCAGATATCTTTTTTACAATTAATCTAGTGATATTTATCTGTGATTTTGTATGGATATTCCAGAATATATTTCGATTAAAGAAGTTAAAAGTGTATGCAATAAACTCGGCATAACAGATTGGACCAAACTTAAAAAAGCTGAATTTCCTCTAAAG
>JAENXI010000267.1 GCA_016649625.1 Candidatus Bathyarchaeota archaeon | reverse complement strand
GTTCTAATGTTAATTTAGTTTTGGAAAATTTGTGTTGATCTAAAAACTCGTCATGATGCACAATAAGTTTGGTCATGTTTTTGAAAATTTCTTTTAAATTTTTCTTAATTCCATTTTTCTCAATAATATTCAAACCTTTGCTGGTATCTGTTATTGATTTTAAAGAAATAATATTAATCTCAAAATCTTTTAGGAATTTGCTTAAATCAAACTTTCTAGAATCTAACGATAAAATTTTACTCCTCACTCTGCTTAGGGATTTTTTTACTTTTTTTAACATTGTTATTTCTATTAACCCAGCATTTTGAAAGTTTTGTTCCAAGTGTTCTAAATAACAAATTTCATGCCAAATGTTTGACCTACCAAATACGATAGTTAAATCATTTTTTCTAAGTTTTTTATGACATAATGTGCAGTGAGGCTTGAACATATTCACAATACTCTCGTCAATTAACGTTGATACTTTCTTTTATTTAGATTTTAAGAGTCTTTTATTATCAAATCATTCTATCTTTGAAAAGTTTGGGAAAATATTTCCTCCAATGATGAATTCATCATCCATTTTTCTTGTGCAAAATCCCCACTTTTTTAATTTTTCAAGAATGATAATTCTTGATCCTGGGAAACGGGAACCACACCCTAATTTACTAGTAAAAAGGTGCGGGGGACGGGATTTGAACCCGTGGAGGCCTGCGCCAGAGGATCTTAAGTCCTCCCCCTTATCCTAGGGGATCTATTGTTTGACCCGCTAAT
>JAENXI010000266.1 GCA_016649625.1 Candidatus Bathyarchaeota archaeon | reverse complement strand
ATTTATTCTATTCTATGCCACAAATTCTCTGTTATTATAGGCTGAGAGAGGGCTACGCTGGGTTATGGTCGATTAAACTTAAATAGCGCCACAAATTCGTAGAATAGCGTCACCACATATGTTGTTGACTGAGCCGCCGTAGCTCAGTTCGGTAGAGCAACGGGCTGTTAACTCGTGGGTCAAAGGTTCGAGTCCTTTCGGCGGCGCCACTCTAACTTTCGTTTTCTTCGTCTATTTTGCGTGGTCCCGCATCTTTCGGTTTCCTTAGCTCATGCAAAGCAGGCATCAAGAGGATGATTATGAATGCTGCTATGACTATGATCAGAAATATTAGCAGATAATGCACTGGAGTCAAATTAGCGAACAATGTGCAGTTGTTTTATCGGATGCCTGCAAATATAATACTTTCCAACAGGCAACTGAAAGTTGATTATGCTTAGTTTTTCAGAAAAAATACTATTTTCAACAATGTACCTCTATTAGTCTCCTAATATGCGGATGAATGCTTCAGTTGGCGGATTTTTTGGGTAGTTTTCGTTTGTAAATGACCCCGGCAATGGCAACTATACTGAACATAAGCAGTATTGGTGTCCATGATGGAAACTCTGGAATTTTTAGTGAAGGCAAAGGAAATAGTGACGGCTCAAAAGTTGTGGAAATGGGGCTTGTAAGTGGGGAGTGATCTAAGTCGTTGCCATCTTCGGCTGCGTTTCCGATTTCGTTTCGATTGTTGCTCCAGTAATTATTGAACACGGTATTGTTTT
>JAENXI010000265.1 GCA_016649625.1 Candidatus Bathyarchaeota archaeon | reverse complement strand
ACCAGCCGAGGGCGTTGACATAAATTTCTATCGTATAAAACCCGAATCAGGAACAGTGGGAACCCCCAATCCTGACATGTATACAAATATTGCTGTCTTTGGAGATAATGAACTTGCACAAAAACATCCAGAATGGATTTCAATTTCAAAAGATGGTCCAGCGTTTCGTCGCTTGACTCCTCCAAAAGTAAATGGAATTAATCCAGGAAATAAAAAATATACTCTCAGATGGGATGTTCTGTGTCCAACAAATCCAGAAGTTAAGGAATACAATTTAAAATTGTTTAAAGAATGTGCTCAAAAAACTCCAGGCATAAGCATTAGCAGCCAACATTTTGCTGATCATGGTTTTTGTGTTTGTCCACGTTGTGTTGAATTGTGGCGAACAAGTGGTTTAAATTGGTATGATTGGAGAGCTCAAGAAGTAACTGGATTTCTGAAAGAAGTTAAAGATGTTATAGGTGATAAACCTCTATACGTAAACCTATTACCTGACCCAGTGTTGGGGCGAGAGAGATTTGGCTATGATTTTGATGCTTTAGCAGAATACACAGATACCTTTGTCATTCCTATGTTTTCAAAAGCTTATCCTTCCCCTTGGTACTGGGAGATGTTAGCAAGGGCATTTAAGAGCAAATTAAAGAAACCAGTTTATGCGAACCTTTATGTCCGTGGACCAAACGATGATCCAAAACAGACGCCTTCAGTTAAAGATTTACTCACTGTTGCAGTAAGAATTGCCAGAGCTGGAATAGATGGAATAA
>JAENXI010000264.1 GCA_016649625.1 Candidatus Bathyarchaeota archaeon | reverse complement strand
GTCTACCCCGATCTAGCCACTTTCTGTATTTAGTTCCCAGAAACACTGAAACAACAGATAAAACAGCCGTTGCAACAGCAACAATTGAACCGCTTTCCATGCCCTAAACCTAGAAAGAAACATAATTTAAGCTATTTTGGCAGAAAAAACCATGAAAAAAGAACGGTGACAAAATTACTTGGATAAAAATTCCAAGCGCGCGCATATTTTGTAGACCTCTACCAATGGGCTTAGACACCTAAGCCGTAATTCTCTTTTTTTTAGAAACTAGCTACGCCCTTTAGTTGAAGGTTGTCGTACGCGCGCAAAGTAATTTCGGGTGTTTTATGTTAAATATAATGTTACAGAAAAAAAAGCTAACCCCCAAAAAAGCGGTGGGTTCAGTTAAGTGTGTCTGGATGAGGAGAACAACCTAAGTCTGCGCGCGCATTCGACAAATGTTCTCGATTTATTCAGAAATCGGTTTAACTTTGACGGCTCTCGGTCCTTTATCGCCCTCTGTCACTTCGAACTCTACTTTTTCTCCTTCTCTGAGGCTGCTTTTGCCCTCGATATCCGAGTTATGAACAAAGACTTCTTTGCCATCTTCGCATTTAATGAACCCGAAGCCTCTATCGCCGATCCATTTCGCCACCGTACCATTTGTCATGTATTTCACCTCTTTTGTTCGTTTTAGCTTTACTTTCTGCTTGGACTATATTAACTTGCATTTGCGCGCGCACCGATAGATAACCCGTCAATACGTGCGGTTTTTTTACTAGAGTTGCCTCGGTG
>JAENXI010000263.1 GCA_016649625.1 Candidatus Bathyarchaeota archaeon | reverse complement strand
GCCCACAACAGGGCACCACTCTAAACAGACCCATAACAAGAGTATGTCCAAAATGTGGGCAAGTCCTCAACGAAGAGGCAAAATTCTGCCCCAGATGCGGCAAAGCTCTTGAATAAATCCTTTTATTACCATCCATCCCGCATAAGCCACAATAATGATACCGAAAATATCGGTCATATATTTGGCAATTTTATTCATTTCTGCTCTCAAAAAAGATAATGTGATTTAGTAGACGTAAATATTGTGAAATCGTAGTAAATATTCTAAATTTATCAATTCTGAATAAACTGGAGACTTCGGTAAAATCCCCCTTTTTTAAGAACTAAGGTTTAATGTAGGTGTGGGGAGTGGGATTCGCACCCTAATTTACCAGTAAAATTTACTTTATCACCAGGTGACGGTTCTACAGCTCCCTTTTTTCCGTTCTCTTTGCCTAAAATCAAGAAAACTAATCGAATTGACTCGTCACTAATTTTATTTAGACAAAAAGGAATCTTCTAATGATATAACATGACGATAGATGACGAATTACTTGTTGAACTTATCAAACCAGACAAATTTGGGGAAATTGGAAAAAATGCTCTTTTAGTAAAAGTTGTGGGTACAAGAAAGTTTACTTTTTCTTTAGAAGAGCCGAAATGGTTTTTGAAAAATTATGAAGACCAATTGCGAACAGTCATTCACAGAACACGCAGAGAGGTCATAATTTCTCCAGACCTTATTGTAACAGTATTAAATTCAAATGAGCGAATTGCAATCGAGATTGAAAATGACATTG
>JAENXI010000262.1 GCA_016649625.1 Candidatus Bathyarchaeota archaeon | reverse complement strand
ACTAAAGATAGATTTTAGGTCTATTCAAACCCCCTCCCAAATAGAACTAGCACTATCAGATCTTGAATTGAGAATGAAAACAATTTTAACAAACGAAACGTTCGTTCAGGATAATTCTCTTAAAGTAGAGGAGTCATTAAAAGACGTTAATAAATTAATTAATTTTTCAAAGAAAAATAAAAATAAAATAACAATTTCTGATGCTGATCAAAAATTCGCCGACATGTTTGAAGGTTATTTCACATTAGAGTCTAATGTGAGTAAATTAGAGGAAACACTCAATTTATTATTAAGTGAGATTAATTTACGAGTAAATCTAGATATCTCAATCACAGAAGAACACTCTAAATTATTAATCCATCCCAAATTTGCGAGAATTAAAAACCAAAATTTACAGTTTGAAGACTTGACAACTCCTGAAAAGATTTTTTTTGTAATTATCATGCAACTATCAATAAAAATGCTCCAAAAATCAAAAACAATCTTTTTTTCAAATGCATTTATACCTGATTCTTATAATAAGCGAGGATCAATATTCAGAACAATTCGAAAGTTAGCTCAATCTTTTGAGAGAAATTCGTTTTTCAATGATTATACTTTCGTCTTTATCATTTCAAATTTAGAATTAAAAAAACCAATTGAAAATATAAAAATAATAAAAATTAAAGATAGTGATTAGAAATTTATGGAAAATCAAGATATTGAAAAAACCGTTAGAAACATAACAAAACTCATTTTAACAAATCCTCAAAAATTAATTAGAGAAGAAGACTTGAAAACACTAAGTA
>JAENXI010000261.1 GCA_016649625.1 Candidatus Bathyarchaeota archaeon | reverse complement strand
GTTGGTTTTTTTGCGCGGTGCCTAGGCAAATAAGCTAATGACCCATGTCTTGGAGAGTGATGCTTACGATGTCCCATAGTAATTCCGCTTCGCGCTCTTAGCAAATAGTAAATTAAGTTATAAACGTTGCCATCAAAAACGCAAAACGATGACACAAATTAAACGGCAGTAAAACCTAAAACATCCCAAATAAATCGAAAAGTAACAGTTAACTTGACCAACTAGATCCCACAACTAATTAATCCGATCTATTTATAAAATGAAAAAAGTCGCCTCTGTCTCTGATTTGACAGAGGCCCTCTTAAATAAAGAGGGGATTGATTAATCCTGGCGAGGTCGACTGAAAACTCTTTTAGCCAGAACTACAAATCTTTATTGGAGCCGGGGTGGCGGAGTGGTTATCGCGCTAGCCTCGAGATCTAACAAAAGAGGGCTAAAGCCTATAGGGCAAGTAAGCTAGTGGGCTTCGTGCTCGCAGGGGTTCGAATCCCTTCCCCGGCGCCACCATCATTCTTTGGGACAAATCCTCGATTAGGTAGTAAGAAAAGAATACCCCCGGCCACCCTCCTTCATCTTTCTAACCGCGAAAAGTGCCCTTTTGGAAATAATATTTAACTAAAAAAAGAATAATTTTTCCAACCATATTTTATAGATTCTTAGAGAGGGTAATGTTTCTTTAAATCAGTTTGGAAACAGTTGCGCCGCACCTTAGAAAGAAGCATTTAGTTTGCCGTCAAGGTTAATAGTCCCGTGGTTTCCGCTTCACTCCGTTAAAGCATATTGGATTTGTAATCCATTGCCCTATA
>JAENXI010000260.1 GCA_016649625.1 Candidatus Bathyarchaeota archaeon | reverse complement strand
GCCTTCTACCAGAATCGGATTCTTCAGTTCAACGTTAGCTAGTTCCTTAATGACTGTGGTTTTCATTCTGACTTAGACCTCATTGCGTGTCTATATTTTGCGTACTTGTCGTCAGGCGAGAATTTAGCAGGATGGGGAATGTGCAGGTTTCCTCCACAATGGGGGCAGCTTTCCTGGTTCAACGTATATTCTCCGCACTTTACGCATTTTCTAAGCAGCCAAACCATCACTAGCACCCGTTTCTACATTATTCGCCTAAATATTTTGGACGTTCACACCTATTTGTGCGAACACACCTATTTACGTTTCCAATAACCACAATGTTGCTCAAAAGCCAAGACACAAAACAGCTGTTCATATTAGGAGACTAATAGAGGTACATTGTTGAAAACAGTATTTTCTCCTGAAAACCTAAGCAACAAAAAGAGGCAGCTTCTTGAAGAGAGGCTTATTTCTCTCTTGTGAAGGAGCCTTTTCCGCCATTCTTTGAAATAAATTCCACTGCAGAGTTAGCGGCTGTCTCCAAGACGCTCTCCGCGCTTTTGTAGTCCTCAGCCGAAACCACGATGCGATATTTTGGGGGCGAAACCAGATAGATCGTCACATCTGCGTCCTCTGATGCTCCAACTTCTTGAGCGTGCTTCAGAGTCTCTTTGATAACGAGTACCCCTTTCGGCTTCGGGTTCTGAAGCTCCAGAATACCTTTCACACTAACCAAGGATATCTGAATCTTGTCCTTCGCAATCTCCTCTAAAGTAACTGCAAGCTCCTTCTCGATTCCCAGCTCCAACAGAACAGTTACGCCATCTTTTGCAGTCTTCTC
>JAENXI010000025.1 GCA_016649625.1 Candidatus Bathyarchaeota archaeon | reverse complement strand
AATAATGTCTACCGTGAATCAATGATATAATCTTTTTAAGGTTATCTCAATTGTACTTACATTTGAGGCTTGATACCCTTCTCGAGGCGGAAGTTGTTCTGTTCCAATACCAATTCTTGAAACTTTTACATCAGGTAGAAATCGTCGTCTTACCACTTCTACCACATCAATTGCGCGACTTATAGCTTTTCCACGCGCTTTTACGCTAAACTTATTTTGCTCACCATGAAACGAAGTTATACAAGCTAGCACATAGTTCATCACTGTTTTTCTTCCGATTAGCACTGAATCGGATTCTGACATCGGCTTCACTCCTAGTTTCCACATTAATTTGGCTCGTTAAGCTTTTTTGTCCATAAATAAATACATTTTGGTGTTACTTCAGAATTATAATTTCATAAACAAAAATCTAAATAATAATAATTCCCTGCTTTTTCATCATTTGTACCTATAGAAACTTGGTCTTTAAAGGAGACAATCGTTTATAATTTTACCTAACTTATCAAACCAATTGGGGGCGGCTAATTTTTCCAACTTTGTTTCTTCTACATCCATTAAAAACTCTTATCTTCGTTTCCTATTTATTACAGTACTATCTTCTAATTAGAGGAATCAACATAGTGATACTTTTTTTTCTTTTTAAGTGCCTAAAATTCCTTGCTCTCAGAAAAATATTTGCCTCAAACATAGGGTATAAAAACTTCAGTCATAATTTAATTCTTGCCAACAGGTGTAGTTTTTGAAGCTCTTTGAATATGAGGCAAAATGCATTCTAACAAACTATGGTATTTTGGTTCCAAAAGGGGTTCTGGTTAATGATCATATTCTTCAAAATGAATCTGTTAAAGAGCTTGAGTTACCTTTTGCAGTTAAATCTCAAATTCTGGTGTCTGGGCGACAAAAAGCTGGGGGTATTTTATTTAGTACTTCTATTGAACAGACAAAAGAATGTTTAAAAACACTTTTAGGTGCAAAAATAAAAAACGAAATAGTTGGCAGAGTTTTAATTGAAGAAAAAATTAATTTTATCAAAGAACTCTACTTTGGGATTACTATAGATAGAAACCAACAAAGTTATGTGGTTATTGCTTCTGAAATGGGAGGGATAGACATTGAACAAACATCTATAGACTTTCCTCAAAAGATTATTAAATTACCTGTCAATCCTAACAAAGGATTAAGTTTTTCTGTTGCCAAAAAAATAGGCGCAAAATTAGGTTATACTGGAATTAGTCTTAAATCACTCGCAAATGTTTTTGTAAACTTATTTCAAATTGTTGAAGACTATGACATAGAACTTATTGAACTAAATCCTCTCGTAGAAACCGCTCATGGGAATTTTGTCGCGCTGGATTCTCGAATAATAATCGATGATAATGCGCTTTTTAGGCATTCTGAATATAGAAAAAAATCTTTTGAGCTTGGAAGAGAACTTGGATCTATAGAGATCGAAGCAAAAAAAGCAGGTTTAGTATATCTAAAACTTGACGGTGAAATCGGTATTATTGGAAATGGTGCAGGATTAGTATTAGCTACTCTAGATATAGTAACATATTATGGCGGAAAACCAGCTAATTTCTTGGATCTAGGTGGCGGGGCTTCTGTAGAACAAATTATTTTAGCAATGAAATTTGTTTTGAAGGATGTTCAAGTCAAAGTTTTATTTGTAAATATACTTGGAGGATTAACTCGTTGTGATGATGTCGCCCATGCAATTATTTCCACAATTACCGAAACAAAAGTTACAACACCAGTAATTGTTAGACTCCTTGGGACCAATGAAGAGCAGGGAAGAAAAATTCTTATAGAAAACGCAGTTGATGTTTTCGATAACATGGAAGAAGCTACAATTAGAGCGCTTGAAGTTTCAAAGGGGTGTAGGTAATACGGGAATCTTAATAGATGATAGCACACGAGTTTTAGTTCAAGGAATTACAGGGTTCCAAGGCTCTCTTCACACGAAGTTTATGTTATCTTATGGAACAAAAATAGTGGCAGGAGTAAGTCCTGGAAAAGGAGGGCAAAAAGTGCAAAGTATACCTGTTTTTAACACGGTTAAAGAAGCACAGAAAAAACACTCACCAAACACGTCAATATTATTTGTGCCTGCACGATTTGCTGCAAAAGCTGCTTGCGAAGCCATAGCTTGCGGTATTAAAACTATTGTTATTGTAACTGAACACGTTCCTATTAGAGATACAATTCAGATAATCTATTATGCTTCAAAAAATGGTGCTATTATAGTAGGTCCTAATAGTCCTGGAATAATAACTCCCAAAAGCTGTAAACTTGGAATTATGCCTGGTCATGTCTTTAAATCAGGAAATGTAGGTTTAATTTCTAGAAGTGGAACATTAACCTACGAAATAGCTTACAGTTTGAGCCAAAAAAAAATAGGTCAATCAACTTGTATTGGTATTGGTGGTGATCCAATAATTGGTATCTCATTTATAGAGTGTTTGAATCTTTTTAGAGATGACTCTAAAACCAAGGCTATAGTGTTAATCGGGGAAATAGGGGGGAATTTAGAAGAGGTAACTGCCGATTTTTTAAAAAATGCTAATTTTTCTAAACCAATTGTGGCGTATATAGCTGGCCGTGCAGCACCTGCAGAAAAGCGAATGGGTCATGCAGGGGCAATAATTAGGGGTCAAACAGGTACAGCAGAACACAAAATTAGAGCCTTTAATAATGTTGGAGTACAAATAGCTGAAAAACCCAGTGATGTTGCCATATTGTTACGAAAAATATTAGATACATAAATTTTTAGTCCTAGAATTTATTTTACAGTATTTATAACCAAAGAAATTATACAAAAAGTATATTTGAAAGGTAACTATCTGACTCCTAGTCAACTTTGAGGTTCATCAAATGCCCGTACTGGATCCAATTAAGAAGGCAATAGCGCAAAAAGCAAGGCTTCATATGAAAATTTGTAGATATTGCGGCGTCAGAAATGCTGCAACTGCTACAAAATGTAGAAAATGCAAACGTAAGAACCTTAGATGGAAGAAACGGGAACTCGTGAAATAATCTCTTTTTTAAAATTTTTCTTAAAGAGTTTTTTGTAATGTTTCTAAATTAAAAGCTGTATTTGCACATCCATTTTTAATCAGAGGAATGGCTTGTCCAGCTACTTCCATGCTCCCTAAGACATCACCAGACATTTTCATCTCTTCACCACAAGCAATTCCAATTGCTCCTTCATACTTAAAATTTTTAACTATTTTTGGTACGCATGAACCCCCTGGAACAACATAAACATCATAGCCCTTATTTTCAGCTAATCGATTTGCTTTGCTAACTAAACAATCGTTCGAGCAATGTTTACAATTATAGGTGGGAATGGTTGGATCAAAATTTGCTTGACATCTGTTATCCATAAATTTTCTAGTGCAGTGTGGAAGAAAAAGTGCTCTCTTTTTTGTTTTTAAAAATTTATTTCTCTGCATTAGATTTATGCCTTGTAAGTCAATTAGGTCTTGAAGAAGAATAATAGCATCTGAAAGATTTAATCCAGTTGCTTCCTGTATTTTGAATTTTAGTATCACCTCTTTTAGGGTATTAAGAATTGTCTTGTGCATACCTTTTTGATATGAAATTATTGTTATTTCATTAAAGAAGAATCGGGGTAATTTTGAAAGATCAAAGGTGAACTTATAAGGCATAGCTTTAGATAGCCGATTACGTCCTTAAAAAGTTTGATTCTCTTAAATACTAATTTCAAACGTTAGACGTTGTACAAGTTCCTTATATCGGTTCCTAATGGTGACCTCAGTTACCTGTGCAATTTCTGCTATCTCTCTTTGGGTTTTTCTTTCACCTGTTAAGACTGATGCAACATAACTTGCAGCTGCTGCAATTCCAGTTGGTCCTCGACCTGAAGTAAGTTTAAGTTGTTTAGCTGAGGCTAAAATTTTATGAGCGATTTCTTCAACTTTGCCTTGCATCGTTAGTTGATTGGAAAATTTTGTTATGTATTGGCTTGGTCTTAGAGGGGGAATCTTGTAATTGAGTTCTCTAATTAGAAAGCGATAACTACGGCCAACCTCTTTCTTGTTTACAGTAGAGGCACGAGCTATCTCATCTAAAGTACGAGGTAATCCACATTGTCTACAGGCTAAATAAATTGCTGCTGATGTAACACCTTGAATTGATCGACCGCGAATCAGGCGTTCTTTTACTGCTTTCCGATAAATGACCGACGCAGTTTCAAGAATGCTTTTAGGTAGACTCAAATTATTGGAAATTTTTGTGATTTCAGATAATGCAAAAGCCAAATTTCGTTCTGTTGCGTCTGAAACACGAATGCGTCTTTGCCATTTTCTGAGTCGATATACCTGCGCTTTTTGTCCAGGTGAAAGACTTTTTCCATATACATCACGATCATGCCAATCAATAGTTGTTGATAGCCCTTTATCATGAATTGTGTATGTTAATGGTGCTCCAACTCTGGTTCTTTTTGATCTTTGCTCATCATCAAAAGCACGCCATTCTGGTCCTCTATCAGCTATTTTCGCTGCAACTACTATTCCGCAATCCATGCATACAACTTCTGCACATTCATAGTCGCGCATAAGTCTGGCACTTCCACATTCAGGACATGATTGAACCTTAAAGGATTCACTGCTGTGTGCTTCAGGCGAATTTTTTATTTTTTCTTGTAGGTTACTATCTCCACTCAATATCTCTTTCTCCGTTTATTTGTTGAGAAATGTAAATATACCTTTTCACCCACTATTTTTTTTGGTTCTTTAATTACCGGTTTAACAATTATATACGGTGAAGATAATGGTCCAATAATGTCAAAAGTTCTTCCTACAACTTTTAATCTTTCATCAACCACATCTATACCGATTTTTGGGATTTTATTTGATTTAATGATAATGTTCTGAGAAGGAGTCACATTAAGCACTCTCCCCAATTTCTCCAAAAATACATTCCCCTCAAAAACAACAACGTCATCGTGAGATTTTATTTAAACATTTCTGCCATTAGTGATACATGAGACTAGCCTGTTCAGTTCTTAGACGAAACCTTCATAAATGAGAAGTGGCGATAAGACTGTACCTTTAAAGGGTGAGGCTTATGTCAAAACCATTCTATGTAAAATATGAAGTACCTAAAGAACTCGTAGATGCAGCCTATGAAGCCCTAGAAATAGCTTCAAAGACTGGACTCGTTAGAAAAGGAACAAATGAAGCAACGAAAGTTGTTGAACGTGCTCAAGCGAAACTTGTAGTTATAGCTGAAGACGTCGATCCACCAGAAATCATTGCGCATTTACCGATTTTATGTGAGGAAAGAAAAATTCCCTACTTGTTTGTACCTAACAAAATCAAACTAGGCAATGCAGTTGGTATTGATGTTCCTACAGCTTCAGTTGTAATCCTAAAAGAAGGGGATGCTACTGGATTAATCAAAGAGATTATTGCGAGGATTGAGCAAGTTAAAAGAGGAGCTCAGTGATGAGCCGCGACGTTGGAAAAGCAAGAGACGAACTTATTCCTGCTGAAGTGATCCAAATAATTGGTCGTACAGGTACCACTGGTGAAATAACTCAAGTTAGAGTTAGAGTATTAGACGGAAAAGATAAAGGGCGTATCATATCCAGGAATGTTAAAGGACCTGTACGTGTTCAAGACATTTTATTGCTTCGAGAAACCGAAAGAGAAGCAAAGAAACTTACTAGACGATAAATCAAAAACTAATCTTTGAGGAAAAATCAATGCCAAAACCTAAAAAATGCTCATTTTGCGGTCATGATTTCCCTGCAGGCACAGGAATGATATACGTTAAAAACGATGGAACACTTTTATCGTTATGTTCAAGCAAATGTCGAAAAAGTTCTTTACATTTTAAACGAGACTCTAGAAAATTCAAGTGGACTAAATATTTTGGTAAAGAAGAAAAAGGAAAAGGTTAAAATATTACCAGAAAGCTGCTTTTACGATTTTCAACCCACTTTTTTTGTTTATATTTCGTATGTTTCTTAATTTTTTTGTAATTATTTATGAGTAGTTTATATGAAAATAAAATATTTTTTTTGAATATTTCTTAATAAAAACTATTCTTCTTTGTTTACTTTACCTTTAAGATTTTAGTAGCGGGGAGTAGATTTGAACTACTGATCTCTGGGTCTCTCAGAGCTATAAAGCTCATATGAGCCCAGCGGGTTAATCCTGGCTGCCCCACCCCGCTATATTTATTATACTACTATTCTAAGAATCCTTTTAGTACTACTAATTGCTGCATATTAATAGTTTCTTTTTTGTTTTTGCAAAAACATTTTAATCTAGATTAAATGTTTGTAAGCAATGGTGCAAACAGTTGGAGAAACCTTTTTTCCGTGAAATTATTACTCCAAATCTTGAAAATCCAGTATTTATTCAGGGGCTTCCAGGTTTTGGAAATGTAGGACGAATAGCCGCTAATCTGTTAGTTAATATTTCTGAAGCAAAACTTTTTGCAGAATTTTATTCTCCCTTTTTTCCAGATTATGTGACTGTCAGTTCAGAGGGAATTTGTAATCTCCCCAAATATGAATTCTATTCTGCAACAATGGAGAATACCAATATAATTATTATGACGGGAGAAACTCAACCTTCTTTTGATGATGTTTTGGCACATTATCAAGTTTGCTCTGAGATAATTGAATTCATAAAAAAATTGGGATGTAATTTTATGGTTACTATGGGTGGAGTACCTATTGTTGATAATAGAGATAATGTGTATGTTGCTGCAACCTCTTCAAGATTGATACGTGAATTTAAAGAACAAGGTGCAACCATTTATGAAAAAGGCAAAATAGTGGGTGCTGCAGGTCTTACGCTAGCACTAGCGAAGCAACTTGATATTGAAGGTGTATGTTTACTAGGTAGTACTACCGGTTTTAAGGCAGATCGTGGTGCCAGCTATCAAGTTTTTAAATTACTAATGAAATTTTTAGGAAAAGAGATAAAAGAAGGTTAATAGAGAAAAAGGATACCAAGTATGCAAAACGGGATTTGTGGTTAATGAATAGAACTGCCGAAAAGGGTTCAATTGGACTGTTTGATATGGATTCAAAATTTATGAAAATTTTGTTAGTTTTAACTTCTGTCTTTCTTATATTTGTGGGGCCTACTTATGTTTCTTATATCTTGGCTGAAGTCCTTAACCTAAATTATTTCGCCGCTGTTATTGTCGGTTTTATTCTTTTCTTATCCGGATTACTTTTAATGTATTTCCTTATTAAGAAAAAGATTATCGCTTAATCAATAATTTGCCTCAGATACCCTAGGGTGCATCATAACTTCAGCTTTTAAGATTCTTCATCGGCTTTTCTACAAACTTTTTGGGATGTATAAGTCTTTTTCGGTTTTTTCCAAATTTAGAAAAGCATATAATGTATTTCTATAGGTATATCTAATATGCGAGAAAGCGAAAGGAAACGATTTGAACATATGCTAAATACAAATGTCCCAAAAACAAAGCGAACAACGATCATATTAGAAAAAGAGGAAAGAGACTTTGTTGACTCATTAATAAAAGAAGGAAAAGAACTTGGGATTAAGCCACTCATTTCCAAAATGCTAGATGTTTACAAAAGCATGATGATACATGACTGGAGATTTCCTGGTGAGTATTATTGTGGCATAAGCAGAATCGCATTTGTCAATGTAGAGTTAATTAACATCTTATTTAATCAAATTCCGAAAGAAAAGTGGGGCATAATGGGCCAAGAAATGGGGAATGCCTTAAAAATATCCATGGAAACAACTTTAAATATTCAAGCATCTAAAATTGAAAATTGGGAACTAATTTTTAAAAGATTAAATATTCAAGGATTTGGAGATTTCTTTTTAAAAGATACCTATATTCTATTAAAAACACCTTTTGTAAGCTATCCTGAAATATGGAAAGGTATCTTGGAAGGATTGTTAGATGTTAAATTGGATGTAAAAACTACTTTACCCCCACTTGTTTTCCAAATTAAAAAAAGAAACTTAGAGTCTGCTGATTTGCTTGGATCCTAAAAACTTTTATATAATTAATCTTTGGCAGATAGGTTTAATAGAAAGAGCAACTAAGGTGCCTTTAAGTGGTGGAAAATGAGGAATCGTGTTCATAAAAACGATTTTATTTATTAAAGGTAACTCAAAAGGCTCTTTTCTATCTTTGATAACAGATCAAATAAAAAATATTTTTAATATTAAGAAATTCGTTTTTACAGTATTTAAAAACTGTAACTATCAAAATACATATTGTACTAATTAGGTGATTATTGATGAATAAAATTAAATTTGCAATACCCGCTGGATCATTGGGAAAAGCAACATTCAACATCCTTCAACGTGCAGGTTATACAATATCTGGTCAAGAACGCACTTATAGACCTACAATTAACGACTCCGGAATTGAACTAAAAATTCTCAGACCACAAGAAATACCTATTTTCGTAAGTGAAGGACTTCAGGATGTAGGCATAACCGGAAGGGATTGGATTAAGGAAACAGGTGCAGATGTTGAGATTCTACAGAATTTAGAGTATGGAAAAATAAAACTGATCGTTGCTATTCCTAAACGATCACGAAAGTCTTCTGTCTCGGATCTTATGGAGGATTTGTGGAGCAAAGGCAAAAAT
>JAENXI010000259.1 GCA_016649625.1 Candidatus Bathyarchaeota archaeon | reverse complement strand
CGGAAACGTGTGTTACCACCACCAGATTGTAGCCCTTGAAAACTTTGGAGGCCTTAACGCCTGTCTCGCCTGTTGCCGAAGCCACAACAACGTTTTTGATGTCAAGCTCTTCGGCGCGGGCTTTTGCCAGCTTGAGGGTTTCTTCAGTGTTTTCGGGACCCGGATTCTCAAAATAAACAGTCCTACAAGTTATGTTCGGCACATCAAACAGCTCCAGATGTTAGTTACCTAATCAAACGGGCTTATATCTATTACAACAAGTCAATCTTTTTCGGGTCAACACGTTTTTTATAGAAACAATCTTGTGCTGTCTCTTGAAAAAACAGAAAAAATACTGTTTTCAACAATGTACCTCTATTAGTCTATCCTTAAGTTACAACTTATCATTTTATGTTAAATTTAGTACAAATAAAATCTGAAATGTTCAGGATTTTCTCTTTTTCCTTATAGGGGTGGAGAATGTCGTAAGTAAATAAAAGTAAATACCCATTATGCACCCTCATTTGAGGGTTAAAATTTAACCCAAACCCAAACTTTCTTAATTACTCACGAAGAAAACGCGTGCACAATTGAACAGTTGCTGATGTCTCATATCAATGAGATCCTCTCAGAGAAAACAGGGAAAATAAGTGTTAGTAAGCTGAGGGTTTGGCTGAGAAAGTGATCATCAGCACATATAGAGCATATCCAATCAAAGCCAACCTGGCGGCACAGCATCCTGAACTGTTTGGAGAGGAAGAGTGAAAGATCCAGAGATTACATAAGAGCCAAGAGAGGATCTGAAAGTTCCAGCATTGCCTAAGTACTATGGTGAGATTTCCTCCCCGTCT
>JAENXI010000258.1 GCA_016649625.1 Candidatus Bathyarchaeota archaeon | reverse complement strand
TTTGGTATGCTTGATGTAATGCGGGTCTACACTAAGGAACCAAATAAGAAAGATTCTTCACCGCAACCTTTCACCATCAGAAAAGGCTCCACAGTCTTTGATTTAGCTAAAAGAATTCACAGCGACTTCTACACACAGTTTACGTACGCGAAAGTGTGGTCAAAAAGGCTACGTTTTAGTCCACAAAAGGTCGGCGGAAGCTTTGCTCTTGAAGACGGTGACACAGTGGAACTCCACATAAGATAGCAGCTAACAAAATTGCGATCATCTTCGAAGCTTATATGCCCAGAATCTTTGTCATCTGTGTTTGCTTTTGAGGCCAAACAGGATTCAGAGTTGCCCGTTTTTGGGTGCCATTTTCATGGAAACTGTAACTTTTTGTTGCTTGGTTTTTGCAGAAAAAGGCTGTTTTCAACAATATACCTCTATTAGTCTCCTAATATGCTTGCTGCCGTAGTTGTGTTTCCAGTAATTCTTCAAGGATGCACTGTTTCTGTTTTTAGAAAAGGACGAAGAGGGGCGAAGGTGTGTGTTATTTAACAGTATGTTGTAAAACAGTTATTTGTAGAGCAGCTACTTTAGCATCTTTCCTGTATTTGACACTCCGCGAAACAATTGACAGCATGACGAATGTCACCGTTACACTTGATTTTGAGTGATTAGCTGCTCGGATACAGCTGGCAAGATTTCATCACTCAAGTTTTTGATCAATTACTGTTCTCGTCGGACTTGATCTTAACGTCAGAGTCTTTCGTCATTTTTCGTTTGCCTTACCACTTCAACTCAATGTTAAAACATAGAAGAACCTGAGGCAATACGCCAAAAAACGCTAAAATAACCCGCTAT
>JAENXI010000257.1 GCA_016649625.1 Candidatus Bathyarchaeota archaeon | reverse complement strand
ACCCAGACAAGGACATTTTCGAGACAGTAACAAAGGTTGGAACTGGATTCACAGACGCGGACCTAGAGAAGCTTCCGAAACTGCTGAACAAACATAAGATAAGCCATAAGCATCCCCGTGTCGAGTCAATGCTTGATGTGGATGTTTGGTTTGAGCCATCTGTTGTCATAGAAATCAGAGGCGCGGAGTTAACTCTCAGTCCAGTTCACACATGCGCCATGAACGTTATAAGAGAAGGAAGCGGAGTAGCCATAAGGTTTCCGCGTTTCACAGGAAAATACAGAGTAGACAAGTCTCCCGAAGACGCAACAACAACAGAAGAAATGATCGAAATGTACCGTGGTCAACTCAAAAAAATAGACGGCTAGCACATATTAGGAGACTAATAGAGGTACATTGTTGAAAACAGTATTTTTCTGTAAAATCTAAGAGAGACAAAAGTAAAGTTGCTAGCCAAATCAGCTATTGAGTGCCTTTTAGTTCTTCAAGACGTTTTGTAACCGTGAAATCCAGTTGGTCCCTCAACGCATTCCCGACGGGTTCCAAAAGTTTCACTGCACGTATTCTCTCAGTCAGCTCATGGTCTTCAAGAACTTCATCTGACCATTTTTCGAAGTCTCCCCGATAGAGGTGAAACTCCAGAGACACAGCTTCGACTTCCCTGATTATAGTTGCAAACTCCTCTAGGGACATCGCCCTGTGGCCGGTGTAGTTGCCGACAGACGTGAAGAAATAGAAAGCGTTCTTCCTCGATAATTCTCGAAGAATTCGGGACGGAGATGAAGACGTCAAAGCATGAAGCACTCCTTTTGATGCAAGAAAGAATCTCTCTTCTAGTTTAATTATAGGCATCAA
>JAENXI010000256.1 GCA_016649625.1 Candidatus Bathyarchaeota archaeon | reverse complement strand
GTAATTCCGTATACAGCGTTCATCTTTCGCAAGGAATAAACACAATAAGATGTCCTGTTTGCAATACGGCACTAGAGATTAAAATGTGAAAAATGCGGAAAAAGTTAAAGCTGACTCCAAAAAGTAAACCGTTTACTGGAAGACCACGAAGGAACTAGGCTTTAGCTGAACCATTTCTTTTTCTCTATCATCTGGATGAGTTGTTTTAGTTTGTCAAAGGAGATTATGGAACTAAACTGTCTCCACTTCCAACTTTCAGTTCCCCGCTTTCTTGTATAAATGCAAAATCGAAGTTGCCTATTTCTGTCTTCCTTTTCAATTAATTCAAATCCTTTCCAGCATTCATTCACAGGGTTGCTATCTTCGACAAATATCCCGTCTAACTTTTTTACTTCTTCAACATAATATTTGTCGGTTTTTGGAAAATTAAATGTACCAATGGATGGATATTTTTTCTTTATTTCCTCGGGTATTTCAGACATTTCTTTTCTCCCATTCCCATGTTATGCTTTGCTAATATGCTTTATGATGAAAAGTCGGAGACATCTCAAATTCGTTGTTGTTATAATTGGTTACGAAAAATCTAAAGAAGATATTGATTATGTCATGGGATTAATCAAGCAAGCTTTCTATAACGTAATAGAATCGGAAAATGGGGTTTAATTTTCTTTTTTATTTCAATATTTCTATTATTTCATATTTTACTGGTAAATTAGGGTGCGAATCCCTCTCCCCGCACCAACTTTCTCACCATAAAATAGGTTGTCTCTTGCAAAGTCGGATATTAGTTGATGAAAAATGTTAGGGGCAGGCTAATTTTTGGTTCCGTGAACTGCGTCATAAACTGCTACTGCCCCTAAAGTTACTAGTAC
>JAENXI010000255.1 GCA_016649625.1 Candidatus Bathyarchaeota archaeon | reverse complement strand
TATAGAAAAGGATACGGGGAATTTAAAAAATTAAATGGATCTGATGATTTCTTTTATTTTATACATTCAGCTGGAGAACTTGTTGGTAATCCTCCTGTTACTAAAAATATTGACAAAAGAAGAATTTATGTAGATCTGCAAGAGTCTTTAGTTCTAACGGTCAATAATCAATATGCTGGTAATTCTCTTGGATTAAAAAAGTTAGCTTTAAGACTAGCAATTTATAAATCAAATAACGAAGATTGGCTAACAGAGCACTACTTTATTTTAGGAGTTCGTCCTAAGAATAAGAAACGAGTAACTTACTTTACCGGGGCTTATCCAAGTGCATGTGGAAAAACATCTACAGCAATGCTTCCAGGACAGTTAATAGTTGGCGACGATATTGCATACTTACGACCTTGGGAAGACGGATTCGCTCATGCTGTTAACATAGAGAAAGGAATATTTGGGATTATTAAAGATGTGAATCCAAAAGACGATCCTGTAATTTATGAAGCTCTCACAACCCCCAGAGAATTAATATTTTCTAATGTCCTTGTAAATGAAGGAAAGCCCTACTGGCTTGGTATGGGTGTTGAGCCTCCTCAAGACGGGTTTAACCATTACGGAAAATGGATTGATGGAATTTCCGATGAAAAAGGAAATAAAGTACCTTTAGCTCATCCAAATGCTCGCTATACAATTAAGCTTACCGATCTATCAAATTGTGATCCTAAATTAGATGATCCTAATGGTGTACCTATACACGGAATTTTTTATGGTGGAAGAGATTCTGACACAATGCCTCCTATTCTAGAAAGCTTAAACTGGGAACACGGGATTTTTTTAGGCGCTATTATAGAGTCTGAAACGACTTCAGCAACTCTTGGG
>JAENXI010000254.1 GCA_016649625.1 Candidatus Bathyarchaeota archaeon | reverse complement strand
GCCAACAGAGGATTGAAACATAAATTCTCGCTTACTAATTGTTAAAGAGATTATAGAGATTTTAAGACTATAATTTTTTTTCTTTATGGAAATGATTACTGAATATTCCCCGTCATTCAGCTTCTCAGTATTAAGATCTAAAATATATCGATGATCTGTAGTTTCTAACAATGATCCAAATGTTTACAGAATAGCTGGTCTTGAGAATTATTCAAAGAAATCGTGTAAATTAAGCAGACTAGAAGCTTTTAATGAAGATGCAACAATTTAGAAGTTTGGGTCTTCGGGTGATATCACCACTGGCCCGGAATTACCTCGCCTCGACCATTGATTGCAGAGTATATTTTACTGGTAAATTAGGGTGCGAATCCCACCCCCCGCAGAATTATTTAATGGGTGCGTGTATAATTGAAATCTAGAAAAAACTTTTTTATGTGCAGAAGACCTAAGATTGGAGTGCGATACAAAACGATGCCAACAAGGCGAAAACCTAATTGAACAAGATTATAATTTCCAAAGAAATTGCTTCGATTAAACCATATTCTTCTGGTAGTGATGACCGTGACCCCAAATATGTGAAAGATTACACAAAAATTATTTGCCAAGCATCAAAAATTCTGAAACTTCCTATGGATGAAGTTGAGTCTAACATGATAGACATGCACTCTAACGAACCAGAAAACTTAGGTGAACTTGTCAAACGTCTGAATAATATGATTAAAGAAAATGAAGAATAATACATACCCAAACAGGCACAGACAAAATCATGAGCCAAACTGATTTGTTAAGCAAGCATATTTTACTGGTAAATTAGGGCGCGAATCCCGTAACCCGGCAGCAAGAATAATTATTTTTTGAAAAAAACAAAAAAAGGGGAG
>JAENXI010000253.1 GCA_016649625.1 Candidatus Bathyarchaeota archaeon | reverse complement strand
TCAAAACAGCAGTTATAGAAGAAGTTGAAAAGGAAAATCCGGAAGCAGCAAAAAAATTGAAAAAACGGAAACTGTGGGAGCTAAAATCTTTCTAAAAAATTTTGGGTTTTGGGTTTGGGGTTAAAATTTAGTCCTTTGAAAAAATTAGATATTCGACGATTAACAAAAATAACGGAAACAAAACACTTAACAAAATTTGAGTGTCAACCCCAATCACTCTATCGTTAATCATATTTAACGAGTTGAAAATGAGAAAAATGATCACACCTAAAGTTATGCTCTGAAGACCACCAAACAGCCAAAAAACACTCGCTCTACTCATGGAAACCACTCAGACGTATTCATTATTCCATATTTAATTTTTTGGGGTGTGGGTTTGGGGCTAAAAATTAGTCCTAAAAAAGGGGAGTTTTAGAGCCGTCACCATGTGAGATAATAAATAACAGTTACTCTAGTGCCATAAGTTTCGTTGGAGGATGAAATCCATTAAAACAAGGATTGAAACATCAAAAAGGTTTTGAATACCTTTAGCACCTTGTGAAACTGTCCGCGTTTGTGTTGAAATCATCCAGCCATCCGGCGCTTTCATCAACACGACGTTTGAACATCACGCCCAAGTTTTCCCTGTCTTTAGCTTCATGATATTTGAAGTATATGTCGCCGTTCATTATGCCCAGTATTTCTATCTTGCCCGTTTTATGCGACATAACGTATTTGAAACGTTTACTGTGCCCATTGCAGTTTGCCTGTGCCTTTTCCACTATTCTTACTCCTTCACATATCGGAACTTGGAAATGATGCTTAACTCTCTTGACTGGGCGGCATTGAAAAACATAATATGGTGTCACGCCGATGCTCACCAAGCGGTTCATTAAACTCCCAAGCGTATCAGGG
>JAENXI010000252.1 GCA_016649625.1 Candidatus Bathyarchaeota archaeon | reverse complement strand
TGAACCGGCAGGTTGCTGTCGTAGATCAAACGTTCGCAAGTGCGGAGAAATGTGGTGTTAACGAAGTTCAGTCAGTCGGTTTCCATGTTAAATGGGAAAGTGACGGCGCTGACGTGGCTGATGCCCGAGTCATCGTGAACGGAACCGAGTACATAACTAACAGAACCGGATGGGCAACCTTCAGCGTAGCATGCGATACGGTGGGTGAACGTTCATGGACTGTCACAGATGTTCAGCATCCTGAAGCGACTAGATACATAGTAACCGCTGAAAACCCCAGCATAGTCTGGGACAAAGTTGCCGTTGATGTGGAAGTTGACTCAGCCTCGTTTGGAGTAACAAAAGTGAAGGTGAAGATCACTAATGTCTATGATGGCTCTTCGGTGACGGGCGCAACCACGGTTGTGAATGGAGAAACCTGCGAGGAGACCCAACCCGGAGTCTACACTATAGAATTATCTACTTGGAGTCCCATTCAGCAGGTGACAGTCCAGACCGACGCCGCAGACTTTGAAACTTGGGAAACATTAACCATTCACGTCATGAACATCATATTGTATCTTGCAATTATCGTAGCCGTGACCGTAATAGCCGTTTTACTCTTGAAACTTCGAAACCGCAACAGAACCTGAGCATATTAGGAGACTAATAGAGGTACATTGTTGAAAACAGTATTTTTTCCTGAAAACCAAGAAAGAACAGTTTCAGTTCTCTGCGAGGTCGCTGTAAGATAATGTTTCAAGATTGCCTGGGTCTATTTCCAGTTTTTCCATTAGCCTTTCTAGAATCCGCCGATCTTTTTCGATGCTTTTTGGGTCATCAGAGGTTTGTCTTTCGAATTCAATGAACTTCCCGAGTTGTTTAACCGTGTCCAAATGAATCTGTGTTCCTTGATA
>JAENXI010000251.1 GCA_016649625.1 Candidatus Bathyarchaeota archaeon | reverse complement strand
AATATGACCGGCAAAAAGCATGAAGTTATTGAGCACTCTGAGAATCCTGCACAGTTCCTCAAGAATGCGCTGAAGCCCGCCAAGGTCGACGAAGTACGCATAACCGAGCGGATGGACGGAAAAACTATTGCAGTTATTTCTGTTAATCCTAAGGACAAGGGTATTGCCATCGGCAAGAACGGCAGAAACGCTGAAAGAATCCGTTTTCTTGCAAAACGGTACTTCCAGATACAGAACGTCAGCATAACATAGTTTTTTGTTTAGTTAAGCAGACTTGTTTTGGCTTTCGTTAGTCGCAGCTAGTGACTACTAGGTTCACAGAAGGTTTTGTCAAGAAACCTTGACAAGACAGCGCTCTGGTACCGCACATATTAGGAGACTAATAGAGGTACATTGTTGAAAACAGTATTTTTTCCAGAAAAACCTGAGAGCTGTCCCAAAAAGTTAAGTTCTGCTAAAGTAACCATGAATCAAAAGCTGGGCTGGTGATTTGGTTTTGCTTGCGTATGTTTTGATTACAGTGAAGTCGGGTTCAGAGAGGGATTTCCTGAAAGAAATCTCCGAATTCAAAGAGGTTGTAGAAGCAAACCTTGTTATCGGAGAAAACGACGTCGTCATAAAAATAGACGTGGAAGACATCGTTCACATGGACAAATTTTTAACAGAAAAACTTCGAGTGCAGCCTGACGTTTTCCTCACGACAACGATGATAATAACTGAGCAAATCAAACCAAAGGCGTAGCCGCCTAGATTACTGCCCTCAAAAGAAGCATATAACCGATTTCTACAAGCGCAGCCACAAAGAAAATCAGGTAAATCGCCACAAGCGCCTTCGTGGTCATTTTTCTTTTCAGCGTCTTTTCTATGGTTTTGAATATTCCGTATCCTTCGATGATGGCGTTTGGA
>JAENXI010000250.1 GCA_016649625.1 Candidatus Bathyarchaeota archaeon | reverse complement strand
CTCAAAGGATATGAGCCGGAAACCGACGAATACGACTTCACCCAAAACGACTGCAAAAACCTGATGGAATCCACCAGAAAATGGCTAAAACTAGAAGGACTCCTCTAACAGACCAAACATGAAGACCGTTTTGTTCAATATTTTTTGATAGTTTAGCAACAGCGCCGCATTCTACTTATTGCCCACATGGACTTACATTGTAGTCGGACTGGCATCGCTGCCTCTTGCTGTAATTACAATACTTAAAATTAGAAAAATAGGGCGTGCTACGGCAACTGTATAATTCGAGCATTTAGAACCGTGACAGAAACAGCAAACAGCCAATCATATTAGGAGACTAATAGAGGTACATTGTTGAAAACAGTATTTTTCTGAATTTTTTCTTCACAAGTCTCTTGGAGAAACGAAATTCTGTGCCTCTTTTCTGATGGGCAGTCACTTTCTGTCAAGTAGCGTAGTTAGCAGAAGCACTATTCCTGCCGTGAAAAGTATGGCTTCGAAGAATTCATGATGAAGCATATCTCGTATATCAAAGAATCTTCCGCTAACGATGACATGATGAACGACGGTCAACAACCCTAAAAGAACAAAGACAAAACCTACGATTGTAACTCCAGTTTTCTCCATTTTGCATCAAAATAGAATCGCAGAATCCATTTATAACAGCAGCGTCTCCAAAAAATCAAAGTCAGCATGCATCCACTTCATGCAAAGGTTTATTTTTTCAATGTTTCACCTTAAGCAAGGGTGCACCAAATTGAGAGAACCCTTCGCAGAATTTGTTAAAGCCGAATTAAGCCCCAACATTCTACTAATCACATGTGGACTTCCCGGAACATGGAAAACAGAAACATCACAGGAAATCTCGAAAATCAAAGGATACCCAATTCTCAGAACCGACCTAAT
>JAENXI010000024.1 GCA_016649625.1 Candidatus Bathyarchaeota archaeon | reverse complement strand
TATAATGTACCTGCTATTTCCCTTTTTAGAGCTTTTATGCTCAATTGGGTAGTTGGACTCAATGCTCCCTTTGAAAAATTACTTGAAAAATTAGGAAAAAATGAACTAGTTGAAGTAATGCTTATGAAATTTGATGCTCTAAAAACTAAAGCAGCAATAATTGTTCCTTTTGTCCATCCTGGACCTTTCAAAAATATCGGAAGTAGCTTATTACCTTCTCAACTAAAAAATGGTTTTGAAAAAGAATTCAATTGTGATGCTTGTGTCCCCTTAGGTATACTTGGACACGAACTTGATTTAGCATCACAGACCCAGAATAACAAAATTATTAAATCTGTGATAGATGCTTCAAATTTTGTTACATTCGCAGATAAAGCTAGCCCTTTTGTAAGGACGACAATAGATTCAGTTACTTCATCTTGCCAAATTTTTGGAAAAAACGTTTTTCTCTCTTTTACTCTTTCACCTCAAACTACTGAAGATCTTCCACAAGAATTAGGAAAGTTCGTTCGTGATGAAGCAAAAAAACAAGGCATCATATACAGTATAGTAGTTAATGCACATAACAGCTTAACTGATAAAACAGAGATGAATGTTTCTTTAAAAACTTTAAAAGAAGTGGCACTCAAAAGTCTTAAAAAATCTCTTTCTTTACCTCATTATCCTTTTGAAATCGGGATTAAAACTGTTTTTCCTAAAGAATTTACTCTTAAAGATGGTATGGGTCCCGGAGGCATAACCTCACTTGTAGTTAATGTTGCAGAACAGAAAACTGTTTATGTGGTTATTGATGGAAATAATATGATTTCTGGACTACGCGAAGAAATTATTTTAATGCTTAAATCTAATGGATTGCATGAAGTTGAAGTTTTTACAACCGATACACATGCAGTAAGTGCAATAGTCTTAGGACGACGAGGCTACCATCCTATCGGAGAGGCAATGGACAAAAAAATTCTCTTTAGTTATATTTTGAAAGCAGCTAAAGCTGCAACAACAAACTTAGAGCCATGCAGAGCAGGATGTATTCAAATTCTCATTCCTGAAGTTAGAGTTATTGGGGAAGAGAGGTTAAATTCTTTGTCAGTGTTAGTTGATTCAGCACTGCAGAGAGCAAAAAAAATAGTTTTCCCAATTTTTGGAACTGAAGGACTATTTTTGATTATTTTACTTGCTATACTTTAATAAGAACTCTATTTTACTCCTTTTTTTTCTCACAGGTCTTTCCATGGTTTATTTTTCTTTTTGGTTTCCTTTTTAGTTTTGTTCCACAAATTGAACATGAAACCAACTTGTAATTAGACAAAAATTTTTTATAACAACCAGGACAATATCTTATCCACTCAAGAATTTTATGAATACCCCTAGTTGTGAGGGGAATAAATTCAATTTTCATTTGACTAGCAACATTTTGGATTGAATAGTCATCTGTAACAATTTGGGGTTTAAAACCATCTATTTCTAATTCTAAAGCTACTGCTAAAACATCCAAATCAGTTTCAGACAACAAATGTAAATCTCCCATTTTATCTGCAATATTTTTAACCTTTGTTTTATATTTTTCAAACGGAGTTTTTACTTCAATTTTTCCAGTATCAATAGCCACTTCAAATCGGAGTAATAAAATTGAATTCCTCTTTATCTCCTCTTTAACTTTAGGCACTGTTACATTGTACCTTTTTGAAGAAAAAGGATCAAAACCAGCAATAAAAGCTGAAGTATCAAGAACTACAGTACATACATCACTAACATTATTATTTTTCAAGATTTTCTCATCCTATTCCCTTAAAAAGAAGTCTACTTCTTAGACGCTGATAAAAGTCATCTTCAAATCTTATGAAAGATGTAACATTTTTTGAACGGTTAACTTTGAGAATAGGAATTTCTGATGTTAATACCTGCCGATAATTCCCATCAATTAAAATAACCATTCTCATAGGTCTAATTATTTTTATTGATACTTGTGATTCCGATGAAAAAACTAGTGAATGGAATATTGTTAACGAACAGATCGGTGTTAGGATGAATGCGTCTACTTCTTTATCTAAAACTGGTCCTCCTGCTGAGAGAGAATATCCCGTTGACCCTGTTTGAGTAGCAATTATTAACCCATCTGTCTGACATCTTAAAATTGGTTTATCGTCTTTGAATATTTGGGTGTAAATGATTTTTGAAGGTTCTCCACTAGAAATGACAACGTCATTTAATGCATCTGGAAACTTTTTTTTACCAGCAGAAACAGCAAGTTTATTGGACTTCTCAATTTTATATTCTCCCGTTAAACATTTATCTAAAGCTGTAAATGCATCTTTAGGTTCAACCTCAGTTAGAAATCCTCTTACTCCCATATTAATTGCTAATATTGGCGGCTCAGGGTTTGGAGTTGAAATTGCTGCCCTTAGAATTGTTCCATCTCCCCCTATAGTAACTATAAAGTCTGTTTTCATTTTATCAAGTGGAACAATCCTTTCAGGGTTCTCCATTTTTTCTGCAAGGGTATCTTCAATAAAAACTTTTAATCCTTTTTCTTCAAGATATTTTGATATTCTTTCTGCGAGGATTATTGCCTGTTTTTTGTCATACCTAGCAACGATTCCTGCGGTTTTAAACAATTTTTTCCCTAGCCAATTAATAGAAGAATCTCAATCTATAATTGTTTCTGTGGAAGGTTGTTAAAATTAGCATTATCAAGAATTACGCAGTTTCTTATTTTTTTCTCCATTTTCTTTGGTATGGTTTCTAAGTATTTCTAATAGAAAAGATAAGCAAATAGTTTTTGAAATTTCTGAGGGATTATTACTTTACTGTCCATTGGAGCTTTAATTTACTATTACTATTCAGTATTTTGTAGAAAATAGATCTTTTTAAAAAAAGTTACTTTTGATAATTGATGAAAATGAATTTAGAGTTCAAAAAACTGTGTTTTGTTGTTGTTTTTGTATACAAGTTTAATAATTGATAGACTCCTTTTTTCATAATATGTGTTCTTTGGTTAACTAAAACAAAAAAAATTCAATTAAAATAAAAGGTGCTAATTTTGGTCCTAAATCTATATATGGATGTTATTTAGGTTTTCTTTATTTAGAGTAGAATATTGGTGATTATGTGAGTAAACCAGTTAATGTGGGATCTTTACGAGTTGGCGGTTATATGATTATAGACGATATTCCTTGTCATATAGTTGATATTACTAAATCAAAGCCTGGAAAACATGGTTCTGCAAAATGCAGAATTGTTGCTATTGGGACCTTTGATGGGGTTAAAAGAAGTATGGTTAGACCAGTTAGTGCTATGGCCGAGGTTCCAATTGTTGATAAAAAACCGGCACAAGTATTTACAGTAAATCCAAACGGCGTCCAATTAATGGATCTTGAATCATATGAGTATATTGATGCTCCTTTTCCTGAAGATGAAGATATGAAAGCTAAGCTTGTTGTAGGCGTTGAAGTTGAATATTGGGAAATATTGGGCCGAATCAAAATAACTAGAGTAAAGTAGCTCTTTTTTTTATTCTTAAAAGCTTTATTTCTATGTTCTCTGACAATTAATAATGAAGCCAATGATGCATGAAGAGCCGTCTGATTTTGTGAAGATATCTTATTGGGGACTGAGGCTTTATACAATTATCAAATAACATGATTTGTATTAATCTGCGGGTTTATACCCCTTTTTTAGTTGCACTATGTATTTAAATGCCCTTAAGTTGTTCTAAAGTTGGCGAGCATTGATGGTTTTAGATCGATTGGGCACCTCTCTTTACGGAGCTTTAAAAAAAGTTTTTGGAGCTTCAGTTGTAGATGAGGCTACCGTCAAAGAACTTGTTCGAGATATACAGAGGGCCCTTCTTCAAGCAGATGTAAACGTTAAGCTTGTTCTAGAGATATCTAAACGAATAGAAGAACGTGCCCTGAAAGAAAAAGTTCCACCTGGAATCGCAAGACGGGAACATGTGATAAAAGTTGTTTATGAAGAGTTAACACGTTTTGTAGGTGATAAACCTGTTCCAATTAAGTTAGAGCCTGGAAAAAGGAAAATCTTGATGTTAGTTGGAATACAAGGATCTGGAAAAACTACGGCAGCTTCAAAACTTGCTCGTTATTTTCATAAAAAGGGGTTGCACCCAGCTTTAATCTGTGCTGATACTTATCGTCCAGGTGCATTTGCACAACTACAACAGTTAGCAAAACGAATAAACATCCCTTTTTATGGGGATTTAACTATCAAAGATCCTTTAAAAGTAGTTTTTAAAGGTCTAAAAATATTTGCTGACAAGGATCTTGTAATCGTTGATACTGCAGGAAGGCACAAAGAAGAACATGATCTTATCAAGGAGATGAAAAAACTTGAAAAGAAAATCAAGCCTGATGAGGTAATAATGGTAATTGATGGTACCATTGGTCAACAAGCTTTTCTTCAAGCAAAAAAATTTCACGAAACAACACCTATTGGTGCCATTATAGTTACAAAATTGGATGGGTCAGCAAGAGGTGGAGGCGCACTATCCGCTGTGGCCGCAACGGGGGCTCCTATAAAATTTGTTGGTACTGGCGAAAAAATTGAAGATTTAGAGTCTTTTGTCCCCGCTAGATTTGTTGGGCGACTCTTAGGCATGGGGGATTTGGAGACACTCCTAGAAAAGGTTAAGGAAGCTGAAATCAGAGTTCCTCAGAAAAAAGCGAAAGCAATCCTAAGTGGTAAATTTACGCTGACAGATATGTACGAACAATTTGAAGCTGTAAAAGGTATGGGTACTTTTAAAAAAATCTTCAAAATGTTACCCGGTATGTCCTATGATGTACCAGATGAAATGTTAAACACTGCTGAAGGTCGACTTGAGAAATGGCGTGTTATTATCCAATCAATGCGTGTTGAAGAGAAAGAGAATCCTAAACTTTTGAATTCTTCGAGAGTAAGACGTGTAGCGAGAGGTTCTGGAACAACTGAAAAGGAAGTTAAAGATCTTTTGAAACAATATGTGATGATGAGAAAAATGTTGAAGAGATTCAAACGAAAAAAGAAACTACCTTTTATGGGTAAAGGGTTCCCAACTAGTTTCAAGTAGGTATCTAATTATGGATTTTTTAGAAAACGCGCTAGAAATGGTTAGAAAATATTCCTTATGTGATCATTGTCTAGGTAGACATTTTGCTCTTTTAGGTTATAATCTCGAAAATAAAAACAGGGGACACGCACTAAAAGTAGTATTAGTATTACAATCATGCAAATCATACTTGGAAAAAAACCCTATTGGCGCAAATGATCTCAAAATTTTAGTAAAAAATGCTTTTTCCAATGAAGCCAAACAAGCACTTAAACACTTAGAAAAAACTGATTTAACAGAAAACCAATTAAAAAATTGTTTTCTATGTGATAATACTTTTCAAAAGTTGGAAAATTTGATCCAAATAATCCTTAAACGTCTCTCAAATTATGAATATACTACCTTTTTAGTAGGAATAGAATTGCCTGTTGAGTTCGAAGAACGCAATGATGAATTTAAATCTTATTTTAATATTCTTTATGGGGAGAGCATAAGACATGAATTTGCCCGACTAATAGGTAAAAGAATAGCTGAATTATCAGGCAAAATAACCGAATACAAAAAGCCGGATATTTCAATAATAGTAAATCCTTTCACATTGAAAATACGCCTCCAAATAAATCCCCTATTTGTTGCTGGTAGATATAAAAAACTCGTTAGAACAATCCCGCAATCAAAATGGCATTGCACCAAGTGCAGAGGAAAAGGTTGCACAAACTGTAATGGAACTGGGAAATTATACGATGAATCTGTTGAAGAATTAACTTCAGAATTACTTTTAAAAATTTCAGAAGGTGAAAAAACTAAATTTCATGCTTCAGGAAGAGAAGATATTGATGCCCGAATGTTGGGAAATGGACGCCCATTTGTTATTGAGGTTTCAAAACCTAAGAATAGGTTTCTTGACTTAGATCTTTTGCAATTAAAAATTAATAAAAGTGCTACTGGAAAAGTGGAAATTTCGAATTTAAAGTTTGCGAACAAAGATTTTGTTAGACGCCTAAAAAAAGGTGAATCCGCAAAGAAAGAATATCGAGTGTTGATTGAGTTTGAAAAAGAAGTCTCTGAGAGTTCTCTATGTCTAATAGAAGATAAACTGACTGAAACCATGATTAAACAGCAAACACCAATAAGGGTTTTACATCGTCGAGCTGATTTAATCCGAGAAAGATACATATATAGCGTTAAAGTAAAGACAGTGTCACCTAAGAGGGCTGAGCTGGAAATTCTTTGCCAAGGCGGACTCTATGTGAAAGAATTAGTTTCAGGAGATGAAGGACGAACAATGCCCAGTGTTTCAAGTTTGTTAGAAAACCAAGCTAAGACTCTCGAACTTGACGTTTTAAACGTCATGTTAAATGATAAAAAGTAAGTGAAAATAGGATGACCAATTCAAAAGGATATTATACAGGAGCTCGCAAATTATTAACAAAACCTATTCGCGAGACAGGTAAGCTGAATATCAGCAAGTTGCTCACTAAATATGAGATTGGATCTAAAGTTATTATTAGGATGGATTCAAGTGTTCAAAAGAGTTTGCCTCATAAACGATTTCATGGAAGAATTGGAATTATCCTTGAAAAACGTGGACGAGGGTATGTAGTTAGTGTTACACAAGGTAAAGCGGTAAAGACTATTATTGTAAGATCTGAACATTTAGGACCATATAGAGGTAATTAAAATGAATAATAGGGAAATAAACGAAAAAAAACTTGCTTTACCACAAGTAAAGAAAGTGTTGGACTCAATTGGAGAAGAAAATTTAGACCAGTTTCAAAGACGTACACTTGATTATGTGAACAAATTCTCCAAAGTGAAAAACACTGATTCAAAGAAACTTTTGAAGAAACTTGTAAAGGATTTTCATCTAGATGAAACCGAAGCTATATCAGTTATTAATTGTATGCCTCGAAACGTTGACGAGTTGCGTGTTTTCCTTGCTGGTGGTAGAAAAATAATCGAAGTAGCAAAGTTAGAAAAAATAATTACACTTCTAAATGATTCCAGGCGCCCCGAGTGACCTTAATTTAGCTAAAGTATTTTTAAGCAGTAATAGTCAATAGAGATAAGGGATTAGGGACCATTATGGAGAAGCGTTATGAAGAATATGCTTATGTACTAGATTTCTTAGCTCACGGTAAACCAGGTTTTAGACCCACTGGAAGAGCAGGATATCGAGCTGGTGCTTTGATCCAATGTATTGGCGAGGAATTTTTTACTTTATTAGAGGCTTTAGTAAAGGAAACGTTACTGCTTTCACCCAATGATCGAGTGTATATAGGTAGAGCTTCTCGAAATGAGGTCACATATATTATTGGGCGGGTTGGTTTTGAAGAATTAACTGCTGCGGCTAAAGCTGAACTTTCTGGAGTTATAGGTAATATCGTTCAAAATCGTGAGAAATTGTTCGTTAATTTTTTTAACACTTCACGAGCTATTACACCAAGAATGCACGCCTTAGAGTTAGTGCCTGGTATAGGAAAAAAATATATGTGGCAAGTTATAAATGAACGTGAGCGCCGCCCATTTGCAAGTTTTGATGATCTACAACAAAGAACTGAACTACCTAATCCTGTGAAGCTCGTGGTTAAACGAGTCTTAGAAGAACTTGAAGGGGAAAGTAAATATAGATTATTTACTCGAGCTCATTAAATAATCATAAGGCATGAAAATTGAGCTTTTTTAAAACCAAGCTTCTGCTTAAAGAACGTGGAATAATTCCAAATAAAAAAATGGGCCAACATTTCATGATAGATTCATCGCTATTTCCTAAACTTAGTGAATATGCTTCACTTAACAAGACTGATGTAGTGTTGGATGCAGGAGCAGGATTTGGCTTTTTAACAAAGTTTTTAGCACAAATCTGTGGAAAGGTCGTAGCTGTTGAAAAAGACTCAAAAATTGTGGAGGCCTTGAAAGATCAGTTAAAATCTATTAATAATGTAGCAATAGTTAAGGGAGATCTGCTCAAAGTAGTTCTACCAAGATTTAACAAAGTCGTTTCAATTCCTCCTTACTATTTATCATCACGTTTGATATCTTGGTTGTTCATGCACAAAATTGATTGTGCAGTATTAATAATGCAAAAAGCTTTTGCGGAAAGACTTTCAGCTAGAGTAAACACAGAAGCTTACGGGTGGCTCACAGTTATTACCCAATATTATGCCAAAATAGCCCTTTTGGACGAAATAATATCAGAAACTTTTTATCCGAAACCAGAAGTCGACTCTGTCATCGTGCAGATATCACCTTGGGCATCTCCTCCTTTCAAAGTTACTGACCCAAAATTATTCAGACTTATTGTAAAACACCTTTTTTCTAATCGGAACAAAAAACTCGCTAATGCCATTCACCCCTTTCTTAAAAAAAAATTTAACTTTTCAAAATTAAACACTGAACAATTCTTATCAATTTTTCCGTTTCATGAAAAACGTGTAAGACAATTATCTGCAGAAAATTTTGGAGAATTGATAAATGGACTCACAAAATAAAACAGTTTTTTTCCGCGATTTTAAGTTCATCATTAATGAGCATGTGTACGAACCTGCTGAAGACTCATTTTTTTTTGCAGAAAAACTTGATGTTAACTTAGGAGAACGTGTTTTGGATATGGGTACTGGGTGTGGGATATTAGGGATTCTATCTTCCACAAATGCTAAACAAATTATAGGGATTGATATTAATCCATATGCCGTGCATTGTG
>JAENXI010000249.1 GCA_016649625.1 Candidatus Bathyarchaeota archaeon | reverse complement strand
TTGGATCCTGACGAGGTGAAACGGGTCAAGAATCCGCCCGCTGAATTTAGATCGCTTGTGTCAAGGGGCAAGAGCGGAAGCAAGGCATCTGTTTGGTTGGAGAGTGAAGGTTGTGAGGTTTGTAATACGATTTTGTCTTGTGATGCGTTTTTGGTGTCGGGGAAGAGTGTGGAGAGTTCTGCTATTATGTACAGTTTTATGGTGCCTAGTTTTGAGGCTTATCAGAAAATTGTGTCAGTTATGGAGGGTGCGGGGTTTAAAGTAACTGTGCTTAAGATGCGAAAGTTTGAACCGCAGAGAAGTTTTTTGACGAAGAAGCAGGAGAAAATTTTTTGGTTAGCTTTGAAGGGTGGCTTTTTTGACTATCCACGTAAAATTAACATGGCTGAACTTGCTGCTAAGTTGGGGATAAGTGCGTCGACGTTGTCAGAGATTATTAGGCGTGGTATGCGTAGGTTGTTGGAGCATCATTTTGAGAGTAAATCGTGACCTTGGCTGGAATATGACTTAGTTTGCAGAGGTTGTTTTTTAGGTATTAAATTGTCTGTCTGTTTGAAATCCCTTAAATGTTCGGGACAACGTCTATATGTGTTTGCGACTAACTGCATAGACATGGTGTAAATTTATGAGTCAAAAACAAATGTTTTGTTATCAATGTGAACAAACAGCACAAGGGCAAGGATGTACAGTTTTGGGTGTTTGCGGAAAAACTCCTGACGTTGCTGCACTTCAAGATTTGTTACTCTATGCGCTTAAAGGTTTGACACAAGTGGCTGTTGAAGCCAAAAAAGTTGGAGTCCGAGATGAGAAAACTAACATTTTCACATGCGAAGCGTTGTTTGCGCTTATGACAAACGTGAATTTTGATCCAAACGCTCTTATCGGATACATCAGAAAGACTGTTTTGTT
>JAENXI010000248.1 GCA_016649625.1 Candidatus Bathyarchaeota archaeon | reverse complement strand
CTGGTACTAGAGCCTGCGCGGGATGCTCAATGGCGTTGATATATAGAATAGCTCTAAAAGCATTAGGGCCAAAGACGATAATAACTGTTCCTGCTTCTTGTTTAACTGTTTTACATGGAATGCAAGGGTTTTGTACTACCAAAGTTTCGGTACTTCATACTCCATTTGCCACTACAGGTGCTTCAGCGTCGGGAATTGTTGCTTCACTTGAAGACAAGGGATTAGCTGATGAAATTAATGTGCTTGCGTTTGCAGGAGATGGAGGTACCGTTGATATTGGAATTCAAAGTTTAAGTGGAGCAGTTGAACGAGGTACGAATTTTATATACGCTTGTTATGATAATGAAGCTTACATGAACACTGGAGTCCAAAGGAGCGGAAGCACACCACATGGTGCTTATAGTACTACTACTCCTAATGGTAAAACGGGATATAAGAAAAATATGGCTAAAATTCTAGAGGCTCACGGTATTCCCTATGTTGCGACAGCCATTTCTTCCTATCCCCTTGACTTATTCGAGAAATTTAAAAACGCTATGAAAATTAAAGGACCAAAATATATTCACATTCTTGCTCCATGCCCTCCAGGTTGGGGATATAATCCTAAAGATTCAATCGAGATTGGAAGATTAGCAGTTCAGACAGGTTTCTGGCCATTATACGAAGTGATAGAAGGTAAATTCATTTTATCAAAGGATAGTCAAAGATTTTTAGATCCTACAAAACGCAAACCTATCGGCGAATATTTAAACATCCAGAAAAGGTTTAAAAGTATTTCTAATGAAGATATTGAGATACATCAAAACTATATCGAAGAACAATGGAAACAGATTAAAAAAAGAATTGAGAACGATTAAATTAAATTCTACGAATACTCTTTGATATTTTGATTAATTTCTTTTTATGTTTTCTCTAACAAAGTAGTG
>JAENXI010000247.1 GCA_016649625.1 Candidatus Bathyarchaeota archaeon | reverse complement strand
TTATGCCTTTACTAGACAAAGAAGTAATGGCAACTTCTTGTAGCGTTTTTTCATCATTTATGTCCACTGAAATACCGATTTTTTCCAGAACTTCTAGCGCTTTCTCGCTTGCTTTCTTGTAACCTTCAATAATAACCGTCGGATGTACATTTTTATCAATTAAACTTTCAGCTTTAGCAAGCAATTCTCCAGCTAAAATTACTGCAGTTGTTGTTCCATCTCCTACTTCATCATCCTGAGCTTTGGCTACTTCTACGAGCATCTTTGCAGCTGGATGTTGTACCTCAAGCTCTTTTAGAATGGTTGCTCCGTCATTTGTAATAGCTACGTCTCCAAAGCTGGTTACCAACATTTTGTCCATACCACATGGACCTAATGTACTCTTTACAGACTCTGCTATTACCTTAGCAGCCATTATGTTATTTTTTTGAACTTGGCGCCCGGTTGATCTTCCGGTACCTTCTTTTAATACTAAAATTGGAACATTTCCTCCACCTACAGACATATTTTATCACTCATTATTTTTTTAAAATTGTTAAATTCACAACGAACAAATATCCCTTTCGATATAAGTTTTTCCTAATGCTTCTAGGTTTTAACTATATTGTATGCAGATGCTTTTCTCAGTCTATTCATAACAGCTACGCCGACCCCTTCACTTGGTACTCCTTCAACGATTATTATTTCGATATTTTCATCATCAAATTCGCGTAATAAACTAAACAAGTTATGAGCAATAGCTTTGAGGTTAAAACGACTCCCCAAAGACTTCACAATATCAGCATTATAATACTCGACTGTTTCTTGAGTTGCAAGAATACCCACTTTCAACTCTTTAAGCATGTATTGTTCTGCTATTTCCGCGACCTTTTTCACAATTGACGAAACAGCTCCTTCAACAAGAATTACTTTAGCTTTAGGAGCGTAATGTTTATGCTTCATTCCTG
>JAENXI010000246.1 GCA_016649625.1 Candidatus Bathyarchaeota archaeon | reverse complement strand
CCCAAGCTGAGTCATAGCAACCTCAAAAGAGAGCCTAGTCCGCGTCGAAGTCTTCTGGAAGATCATAGCCAAAGACTTGCCCTCCAAACAGAACTCGTAATCCCCCGGACTCTTCTTGATTTCCAGCGAACAGTCAATCAGGTCCACAACCTCTTCCCTAGACCAATTCCTAAGAGTAAGCAGATGCACAAGCGACCGCTCCATCACATACGCAGATACTTCTTCACATCAGACCGTTATATAAATTACCAAAAAAGACAACCCAAACCCGCATATTAGGAGCCTAATAGAGGTACATTGTTGAAAACAGTATTTTTTCAGAAAAACCAAGCAACTATATCCATAATATGCTAAAACCCACGTTCAGGACCGCAAGAATCATGATGAGGGCAATCATCCTGTTGATTTCGTTGGTGGCTCCCATAACGTCTCCGGTTACGCTCCCCAAAGTCCTGTTAGAATGAATTGTCAAAACAGCAACAGCAACCCCCATCGCAGCAAGAACAAAAACAAAACAGACGCCAACCAAAAGCAAACCCACAACCGCACACAACAGCAAAGACGCCAATGCCTCCAGATGCTTCTTCTCCATCGACTCAACCACATAATATCCCGAGCCCTTGTAGCTCGGCTTCTTTCCAAAATATGCAGTCAAAACCATGCTCTCCTTAGCCACAACCTCGGCAATAATCGCCACCTTCAGAAGATCCAAACCACTAAAACTTCCAAAAGCCAAACCCGTCAAAACAAGAACAATAACCCCAGACGCCACAGCAGCCGCGCCAGTATACATGTCATGCATAACCTCCAGCCTCCGCTTAGTATCGCCCCTAGCCATAGCAGCATCACTAAAATCCAGCAACCCATCCAGATGATGAAAACCCGTCAAAAACTCAACAACAACCAAAACAAGAAAGCCGCAAATCAGGTCTGGCAAAAAATAATTAGACACAAAACCTACGG
>JAENXI010000245.1 GCA_016649625.1 Candidatus Bathyarchaeota archaeon | reverse complement strand
AGATGTGTATAAGAGACAGATTTAATTAAAATAATAAAGAAACATGGACAGAGTCTAGATGAAACTGAACTCGTAAATGGAATGGTTATCGATAAAAAAATCGCCAGTTCACAAATGCCAAGAGTAGTAAAGAATGCAAAGATAGCTTTGCTTAACGCTAAAGTGGAAATTGAAAAAACAGAATATGATGCAAAAATCAACATAGAAAGCCCCGATCAGATGCAACTCTTTTTGGACGAAGAAGAACGAATGATTAAGGAAATGGTCGATTCGATAGTAAAATCTGGAGCTAACGTGGTTTTCTCTGAAAAAAGTATTGATGATATGGCATTACACTTTTTGGCTAAAAAAAACATCATGACAATTAAAAGCGTTAGTAGCAGCGATATGGATAAATTAGCAAAAGCTACGGGTGGAAAAATTACCAGCAGTATAGTGGATCTTAGTTCAACTTCACTTGGGAAAGCCAAAATAATTGAAGAAGTTAAGGTTGCTGAAGACAAACTAATTTACATTCGAGAATGCAAGAATCCAAAAGCGGTAACTATTGTAATTAGAGGTGCCTCAGGTCAAGTGATTGATGAAGCAGAAAGATCAGTACATGATGCTCTTTGTGTAGTTAGAAATGCAGTTGAGGACGGTAAAATTACTGCTGGGGGCGGTGCACCCGAAGCAGAACTTGCTAAAAACTTGAGAAATTATGCGGTTAAAGTAGGCGGACGAGAACAATTAGCTGTTGAAGCATATGCTGAAGCATTAGAAGCTATTCCTTTAACCTTAGCTGAAAATGCAGGATTAGATCCAATAGACATAATGGTTGCATTGAGAGCAGAACATGAAAAGAAAAATCATCAATATTTTGGAATTGAAGTAACTACAGGAAAAATAAAAAACATGTTTGATTTGCATGTTCTTGAGCCCTTAAGAGTGAAACAACAA
>JAENXI010000244.1 GCA_016649625.1 Candidatus Bathyarchaeota archaeon | reverse complement strand
CTGTAAGCAGTGGCATTCAGTGTGAAGTTGTGATGCCTGACGCTTCCGTGGCTAAAGGCGTCGCAGAGGATGCCTGTAAGACATTGAAGCCTGATGAGATTGTTCAGTTTCAACGTTTTGGCTTCGTCAGAGTTGATAGCGTTAATGGGAAGTTGACGGCGTATTTTGCGTATAGGTAACAGTTACTTTTTGTTGCTTACGTTTTCAGGAAAAAATACTGTTTTCAACAATGTACCTCTATTAGTCTCCTAATATGATTGTCCGGTTTACTTGTTGTTTGCGGAGAAGAGTTCGAGCAGCATTTCGTAGAGTTCTTCGCCGCCCTCAACTTTGGTGAAGAGGCTCTTTTCGGCGTGCAGAAGCTTTCCTGCTGTGTCGCAGGTTCGTTTCCATTCCAGTTCTTTCCACATTAGTCGATAGTTTTTGTGTTCTACCAATGCCCGAAATACGAGCACGGTGAACATGGCAATTGTAACCACGAGGTTTAAGAGGTAAATGCTCAGCAAATCCAACATAATCACCGCCTTCAGGTACTGTTTAGTTTCTGTGGATTCATAAGATTTATTACTGTAAATCGTTGTATTCGTTTTTGCTCTCACCGAGAGAAGCCTGCTCTGCATGCGTAAATCCCATAATCTACTATCTCATACTGAGATATCCAAAATTTGGTTTTACAAGGGTAGCGTGGTACAGACTTTGGTGAGAGCACATTTCCAATTTATTCAGAAAAAAAGGAACATAGTTCTGCACACAGCAACATGCAGCGAGAGCCCTCAGGTCGAAACATTCATAAAGCCTGTCTCCGATTAACTCTGCACTTAAAAATAAGGGTGAGGCATATGTCAAAACCGTTTTACGCAAAATTTGAAGTTCCCAACGAGGTGGCAGATGCAGCCTATGAAGCCCTGCAAATAGCCAGCCGAACAGGGTCAGTTAGAATCGGTACTAACGAAACAACAAAATCTGTGGAAAGAGGACAAGCAAAACTTGTCGTTATCGCAAACGATGTTGACCCACCGGAAGTTGTAGCGCATCTACCTATACTCTGTGAG
>JAENXI010000243.1 GCA_016649625.1 Candidatus Bathyarchaeota archaeon | reverse complement strand
AATGTATGGTGGGGAGCTATTTTTTTTCTGCTCCTAATTGTCCAAACCAACTAAGACGCCATTGTATTATTTCCAAAATTTGTCTTTCAAGATTCTCATACCTGTTTTTGTATTCTTTAATTGGCCAGTTATGAGGGAGTTCATAATCAAACTCAACTAGAGGAAAATTCTTGTTTGCTTCAGCTAAAACATCTCGAATATATTCTGGAGGAATAACTTTATTTGGCAAATAGGCATCTACTAGATCTTTTTCAAGTTTACCTTTTTTCAATTACAGATTTACCCCAAACTAACTATGATATTCCTTTTTTATAATTTTTTCTTATTTCGTCAAGTTCTTTTATGGCTGTTTCCATGTCATCACCTTCAAAAATTGGATGATGAATTATTCCAAATTCGTCTTCATAATCTACTGTAATTGTGTTGTGTTTCTTTTTAAAAAGCGTGCCTAATGTGGCTCCAAGCAAAAAAACTCGCAAAGCACTAATTTCTTTCTCTGTTGAAAACCTAACGTCTTTAATTTTTGACAGCACAAATTCCATCTTTCTATCCTTAATGTACACTTCTTTGGCCTCAAAAACTACCTTCTCAGGAAAAAGCAACATTTTTCCCTTAATTTCAAGTGAGCCCAGATACTTCACATCAAATTCGACTTTGTGTCCAGAAGAATCATCTCTTAACTGTACTTTACATATCTCACAAATTTTCTCACTTTCATTTGTAGGCTTGAAGTTATATCCGCAGTGAGTGCATTTCTTCTTACTCATAATCTCCTTTTTGTTTCAGGGTTTGGATAAAGTTTTCTCTTAATTGAAAGTTTTAAAAAGAAATCTAACAAAATATCACTGTGGGTTCTCATAATGAGTGAAAATGAAAACAAAGATGAATTTATTCAATCTGTCAACAAAGAAGTTGAAAAAGTAGCTCAAAGGGGAGAATGCGGTGAGGATGTGGTTGAAAGCAGAAAAGAAGCAATTATGGAAATATTAAATATATCTGCAAAAAACCAAAGACTCTACTTCATAATCAGATCAATCATCATGGGCTTGATAAGTGCATCAGTAACCTTCTCTATTGTACTATATTTTAGTTCAATCAACTTTTTGCAGACGGTAGTATTAGGAATATTTTTGTTTATATTCTCATTAATCACAAGCAGACTCTTAGATAGAGAAATATTGTTACTATCCAAAAAAATTGTCAAGTATTTAGAACGTCACAAAAAATTGAAAAAATTTATATTAGATAATTTTTAAGTAAAAAAATGACAACTGGTTAAATCTTATTG
>JAENXI010000242.1 GCA_016649625.1 Candidatus Bathyarchaeota archaeon | reverse complement strand
CTCTAAAAAAGTTGAATTTGTTACTTTTAAAGATTTAATTGTAAATCAAGAGAAATCACTTACTTAATTTGTTTTAATTGTCCTAGATGATTTCGATAGAGTTTTTGAATCCATTTTATATTTCATTTGTATAATATTTATCAAAAAACCTAACAAATCCGTTAAAATTCTAAAATTTTTTCGTGAATATAATATAAATTTAAGACCTTTCCTTTTTAATAGTCTTAGTAAAGTGTTTTTCCATCCTCTTTTAAAATATCCATAATAATATGCTTTAGATAACAGTTGTTCCAATTTTTCCTTTGATAATTTGTTTAGTCGATTCACTGCTGTAGTGAAATTATAATCGCTCCAGTTGTAAGATACCAAGTAATTTTTTTCAATTAATTCCTCTCTAAATTTCGTGCCCGGTAAAGGGGTCATTACCGAGTAAAGGGGGAAGTCTATTCCCAACTTTCTAACTATTTTTATCATTACATCAGTGTCTCTTTCTTCTTCATCAAAGTTTGAGCCGATTAACATGCTACCAATTGTTATAATATCATTATCTTGGAGTATTTTGATTGCTTCTACAATATCTCTAAATTCTATCTTTTTTTGGAGTCCATTCAATGACTTTTGATTAAATGATTCGATTCCTAGAAAAAACAACCAAAAACCTGCTTTAGACATTTTTCTAATGATATTTGGATTGTTTTTAATAACATCGATTCTACTTTGGCATATAAAATCTAGTTTAATCCCTTCTTCGATTATCAGATCGCAAATTTGTTCCACTCTTTTCATATTTGCAGTGAAATTATCGTCCACAAATAGCACATTTTGACCCTTTTTTTGACTTGAAATGATTTTTAACTCTTGAATGACGCGATCAATGCTTTTTGTTCTATAAGTTCCTCGAAAAAATAAGTGGATATTACAAAAAGTGCATTTAAACGGACATCCCCTTGATGTTTCAATTACATCTATTGGCATCTGAAAAATCTGAAAATGAGACTTTTTATTTCTTAATTTTCTAGCCGGAAATGGTAATTTATTTAAATCCTTGATTAAAGGACGATCATCGTTATTAATTATATCCCCATTATCTTTATATGAGATTCCTTTTATCTCTTCTAAATTTCTATTTTTAATCAATTCCCGAAAAGTAATTTCTCCTTCTCCACGGACTATAACATCTACAAAAGGATATTCTAGAACTTCAGAATAATCAAAACTTGGATGCCATCCTCCTAAGATTACTGTATAGCCTTGTTTTTTTGATTCTTTGGCAATTTTTAAAGCAAAATTAATACCAATTGTGAAACAACATGAAATTCCAACGATATCAGGACTAAATTCATTAACTTCTTTCATTATTTCCGTAGTGTTTAAATTTCTAACTTTAGCATT
>JAENXI010000241.1 GCA_016649625.1 Candidatus Bathyarchaeota archaeon | reverse complement strand
ATTAATACCAATTGTGAAACAACATGAAATTCCAACGATATCAGGACAAAATTCATTAACTTCTTTCATTATTTCCATAGTGTTTAAATTTCTAACTTTAGCATTGACTATCTTAACTTCTACGAGATCTAAAATATTTGCTGCAATGGATTCTAATCCTAAAGCGGGAATGGTAAAACTATCAGTGATACTCTTAGTAATAAAATTTGGGTTTACTAAGGCAACTTTTTGGATTTTTTTATCAATTAATTTCATTTTTTAGACCATTAACGGAAACTGGAGAACATAGTTCTTTTACTTAATAATAAAGAGATATATCTATATTCAATAAGTTTATCAAAAGTTAATTTGATTATAAGATTTATTTTTCACCTTCAAAAGAATTGAAATGAGATGGTTTTATTTTAAAAGATAAATTTACACATTTATTAGTTATTATTTTCAATTGAAATTAGGGTAGAATTTTATGAAAGTATCGTTAATTTTTCCAACACCCCCAGAAACAGGTACATTTTGTGGGACAGTTAAAGAAGCTGAGAAATATAACAAGGATAAAATAGAGTTTTATGGATTTCCACCGATGGGAATTTTATACCTCGGTACCTATCTAAGTGAAAACAATTTTGATGTATCTATTCTTGACCAATTTGCTAGAGGGTTTTCGATTAAGGAAACCTTAAAGTGGATAAAACACGAAGATCCAGATATTTTAGGGTTCTCGACGATAACTACTGCAGGAACAGGAAGAAGTTCTGCAGAAATTGCTAAAAGAGTAAAAGAAGAAATAAACCCAAATGTTAAGGTATTATTTGGGAATTATCACGCTACTTTCAACGATACTAGAATATTAAATAAGTACTCATTTATTGATGCCTGTATAAGAGGAGAGGGGGAAAAGACGCTATTAGAAATTGCCGAAAAAACTGAGAAAGGCAGAGGTTTTGAAGAAATTAGAGGTGTAACATATCGCGATAATGGTAGAATTGTTAGAAATGATGATAGACCCCTTTTAGAAAATATTGACAACCTTCCAATTCCAAATAGGAAATTATTAGGAAATGTGAAATATAAAAACAAAGTTGAAGGTCTTGATCTCTCTGTTGGAAAATTTACATCTGCAGCTTCTTCAAGAGGATGTGCGTTTCAGTGTTCATTTTGTTCAAGCTCCATGTTTTGGGGAAAATGGCGCCCAAGATCACCAGAAAATATAGTAGAAGAATTATCTCTTCTTGAAGAACAAGGGTATAATAATTTGCTCTGGGTTGATGATAATTTCACAATAAGCAAGAAAAGATTGTTCAATTTATCAGATTTGATAAAGAAAGAAAAACTTGATTTCAATTGGATGGCTGAAGGTAGAGTAACTCAAAGTTCAAAAGAATTATTACACGCTATGAAACAGATGGGATGCA
>JAENXI010000240.1 GCA_016649625.1 Candidatus Bathyarchaeota archaeon | reverse complement strand
AATAGAATCGTTACAAACTATTTATATATTACGACGTTTCGCAGAGCGCCTTTAGCTTAATTTTGCTATCATTGTTGTTTGTTCGGTCTCCATAGGAGAGATATTCTAGAAAACAACTATATACTGTCCGATGTTCAATGAAAGTTGAAGTGGGACGGTTCAAAGACGGAAAATTGATGGTGAATGCAGTCTTTGAACCAGACAGTAACTTCAGAAAAGAAACATTATCGTGGGTGCCCACTTTTGAGGAGATTGACCGAATATCTAAGACTCTTGTAAGCATTGATTCTGTAAACATGAAAGATAACAAAATTCAGACTTAGAGAAAGGACGTAAGTAAATTTCAGGTTGAAATATCTATGTTACTGCTTACAACCTATATGGAGATATAAGGAAATGTTTTTTCCAGTATCTGTTAAGCCAAGAACAAGAATAGGAGAGATTGCCGAAATGGAAATTAAGAAAAGGCTATCGGCTTTCTCAAATCCTATGAAACCTACTTTTGATCTGGGAATAGATTTGTATTGTGAATTACTGGACGCTGGTGGTGTTCCTTCCTTTAAGTACTTTCTTGTACAAGCAAAAGGAACCACAGAGTTTCAGAATAAATGGCGTAGATATTTCAAAAAAAATACAATACAATATTGGTTGCAACAACCATATCCAGTTTATTTGGTTGTGTATGATATGAGTAGTGAACAATGTTATTGGATGTCAATTAATGAACACAAAAATGATCTTTTGAAAAAGATCCAGTCACCAAGCAAAAAAGTTCCTATTACAATAGATAAGTCACATATGCTTGTCGAAAAGGAGTTTGCAAAACAGATAAATGAAGACATTACATCAATTGGTTTCTCACTAAATTTGTCAAGAGGATTCCCTCAATTCACTGGAACTGGTTATGTCAAGAAAATACCATTGTTGATTTTATCGGGTCCAGTAATTCATAATATTGGAGTCAACATAAGGTTAAGCTTACTTTTTCTTGCTCGTCACTACTTTTATTTCTCAAATGACAAAGATCAAGCATATTTCCTATGTAAATTCTTAACTGAATTTGATAAGCAACATTACGATCATTTTGTTCTTATGGGTCAAATATGTTCTTCACTTGGAAAAACTGACGAATCAAAAAGAAACTATGAGACGGCAATAGAGATTTGCAAACTGGACAAGAATTGGGATAAACGAAAAACGACTTCCGACACTTCTATAAAAGATATTATTGCCTATATACAGAAAGAGATTACTAAATTGTAAATTTTTCATCATTGGACATAAGGTATCTAAGATAGATGCTGTTGTTTCTGGTTATGCTTTTCAGTTTAGTCTAAGGCATATTCATTGTCAAGTGTGGAAAGATAATTACTCATTTACCTCTGTCTCTTATACACATCT
>JAENXI010000023.1 GCA_016649625.1 Candidatus Bathyarchaeota archaeon | reverse complement strand
TAAAGGTTAGAGGAGAAATAATAATTAGAATTTCACATTGCCTAATAGCAAATCTAGGCACTACTATAGAATCTGTTAAAACAGTTTATTCTCACCCTCAAGCACTAGCGCAAAGCCGTAAATTTCTTGAAAATCGCAAATTCAATTTAATTCCCACTTATGACACAGCAGGCAGTGTAAAAATGCTTAAAGAAAAAGCTTTGAAAAATGCAGCAGCCATAGCTAGCGAAAAAGCAGCTGAGATATACAACATGTCCATTCTTGCTAGAGAAATAGAGGATAATCAGACCAACTACACTCGTTTCTTTGTGATATCCAAAGAAGATTCTCCCAAAACAGGAAAAGATAAAACGTCAATAATTTTTGCAGCATCACATACTCCAGGTTCACTATATTCTACATTAGAAGAGTTTGCGAAAAGAAGATTGAATCTTACAAAAATTGAGTCAAGACCAACAAAACAAAAACCTTGGGAATATAACTTCTACTTGGATTTTGAGGGTCACAGAGTCGAACAAAAGTGCAAAGAGGTTCTTGAGATTTTGGAAAAAACCACAACTTTCCTTAAGATTTTGGGATCATACCCGCGAGCAACGCAAACCCCAGTTTAGGTTTCCGATGATTCCAACATTTTATACATTGTTTTATAAGAACTCTCATAATTAGCGTTTTTTCTTTTTAGTTTAGATTTTAATTGTTTCATTTTAGCTGTTATCGCTATCGAATCTTTTTTCTTGATCAATTCTAACCATTCAGAAGCTTTCTCAATAAACATGTTTTCAAGTTCTGCAATTTCAGGCAGATTTGATTGCAGACTATTAAATAGTTCAGGTGTTTCTAATGCTGCAACCTCAGCCAAAGTGAATAACATCCTAAAGGTTGTACCAGCAACATTTTTGGTTTCAGAATAGTTCTTCTGATCAAGAAGAACATCGCAAGCCACTAAACCTATGAAGTGAGGAAATCCTAGAACAACAGACATCAATCTATCATGTTTTTTAGGTGTCATTATAAAAACGCGCACATCTTTTTGTTCTAACCATTTTTTGAAAGATTCAGCAAACTTTGTCTCTTTGCTATTTGTTGGAGTTAAAATGATTGTTTTATTTTTTAGACTAGTACTTCCAGGACCAAATACAGGATGCATACCTAGAATCAGATTTTTTCCAAAGTATTTGTGCATAACTTCAACGGGATATTCCTTAATTGAGCAAATGTCTATAATGATTTGATCTTTTTTTATTTCAGGACTAATAGTTTTTACAACTTTTTTAAAAGCATCTAGTGAAACACAGATTAGAATCTTGTCTGCTTTTTTGACTGCTTGCTCAAAAGATGCAGTTTCAAAATCTAATTTTTTACCTACTCTTGCTAGTTTTTTCTCATTTCTAGAAGCTATTACTACTGAGTGGCCTTCCTCTCGAAAAAATTGCGCGAACCATACACCCATTTTTCCTGCGCCAATAATTGCTACTCTCATTCATCTAATGCCTCACAGATCTTTAAGAGTGCAGCTCTGAGATCAACTTCTGGCGCAGTTAAAGATATTCTGAAGTGGTCTCTGTAATCACCAAAGGAGGTACCTGGAGCTACTGCCACACCTTTATCAAGAATTTTCATCGAAAATTTTTCAGAATCTAATCCTTCTCGTTTTGGAAAAATGTAAAATGGAGCATCGGGCTTTGAAAATTCCAATTTTGAGTTAGAAAGAATTTCAGAAGCTATTTTTGCTCTATTGCAATAAACTTCTCTAATTTCATTTGTTAGTTTGTTACGAATTTCCAACGCTTTCAATGCAGCATCTTGAATAAAGACTGGAACATTTGAAAATGTTATCTGGTTCAATTTGCCGATTTTATTTATTAACTCTCTATTGGCAATCACATATCCAATACGCCAACCAGTCATAGTAAACATCTTGGAAAAACCGGTAATCAATATGTTATTATTATCATAATCCAAAATACTCTTGGTTTTAACAAAACTAATCTTGGAATAAACTTCATCAGATAGAATTAAGACTTTTCTATCAGTTGCTATCTTCACAATGCCATCAACAATCTTCTCATCCATAACTTTGCTTGTTGGATTACATGGATTGTTTAATATAATCAATCGGGTATCATTGTCAATTAGTTCTTCAAATGTTTGAAGATCGACTTGCCAGTTAGAATCAAGTTCTGTTTTACAAAATCTAGCTTCAACACCTAGAGTTTTTGCTATTAAACCATAGGCTGTCCAATAAGGTGTAGGAATAACAACGTTTCCACCATCTTTTAACAACAAGTACATAGTAGAAAAAATTCCCCATTTAGAACCAGGAGTAATCACAATATTATCAGCTGAGACCCCATGAATTTTTCCAAGCTCATTCCTAAGAGTTTGCTCACCAAACCCCGAAGAATATTTTGTCCTACCCTTTTTGATTGCCTCACAAGCAGCTTCAACTATCTCAGGAGGAGTTGCTAGGTCAGGGTCACCAATATTCAATTTTGTTATCTTTTTTCCTTGATTCTGAAGCTGAATTGCTTTCTCATTAATTTCATATAACAAACCCTACACCTTCAAACGACATATTAATGAAATAGATTCTTTTAACTTTGCACTGCAATGCACATATTAACTATTTGGCGAAAAATTGTGGCAACTTCTTTAGAATTAAGTCCAAGTTCATCTGCTTGATTCTTAACATTTTCGTAAACACAATTTTCTCTGAAACTGTCGTGGACCGCCATATTATGATCTTTTTTTAGAAGACCAATTGCCCTACAAACAGCTACTCTTTTTTGTAATAACAATAAGATTTGATTATCAACCTCATCAATTTGTTCTCTTAATTGATTTAGTTTCTCCATTTTCATTTATTCTCCTGTAAGACATTTGAAATAACACCCGAACAGAGCAAATGATCAATCAATACAATAGCAACTGCAGATTCCACAACTGGAACTGCTTTAGGCACAACACAAGGATCATGTCTTCCTGAGATTTTCATTTTTGTCTCCTTCATAGTTTTCAAATTAACAGTATGTTGCTCTTTTTCAATAGATGGTGTAGGTTTAAAGGCAACACTAAGGATGATTGGCATTCCAGAAGATAATCCGCCCAAAATTCCTCCGGCGTTATTGGATGTGGTCACTACTTCACCATTAGAAAGAGCATATTCATCATTATTATCTGAACCATAAATCCTAGTTACTCCAAAACCCAATCCAAAATCGACTCCTTTAACTGCAGGAATAGCAAATAACATCTTAGAAAGATCACCATCTAGGGAATCAAAAATTGGATCGCCTATACCAACTGGAATGTTTAAAGCCACACATTCTACAATACCACCAAGACTATTTCCTTCACTTCTAGCCTTCACGATTGATTTTTCCATCAGTTTTGCACAATCTAAATCTGGACAACGCACAGCTGTCTCATACCTAAATTTTCTTAGTTCTTCAAAACTCATAGCTCTTTCCAATTCAATTTTGCCTATTGATTTTGTAAAAGCTAAAACTTCAATATTAAGCAGAGCTAATAATTTTTTAGCTATTGTACCTGCCATTATTATTGATACTGTGCTTCTTCCAGAAAAGCGGCCTCCACCACGATAATCATTAAAACCACCATATCTAATACGAGCAGGATAATCAGAATGCCCCGGTCTCGGAAGATCTTTAATTGGTTCATAATCACTTGATTTTATTTCTTTGTTTTCTACAGTTAAACAGATGGGAGCTCCTGTCGTAATACCGTTGAACACACCTGAAGAAATTTTAACTGAATCTTTTTCAATCCTTCCTGATACTAACTCGGGGTGCGTTGGAATTCTTTTACCTAATTCTTTATCGATTTCACTTTCAATTAAGGATAAGCCAGCTGGACATCCATCAACTATTACACCTATACAAGAGCCGTGGCTTTCACCAAAACTAGTAATTACAAATTTTTTACCTATCGAATTTCCCGCCAATTACATCAACTCCAATTTTTCTTAAATCATTAAAAAATTCTGGATAAGATTTTTTAACACATTCAGAATTCTGAATCTTTGTTTGACCCACAGCCATTAAAGCAGCAACAGAACATGCCATTGCAATTCTATGATCATTATGGGGATCAATTGCTGCCCCTTTTAAAAAACATGGACCTTTTATAATAAGACTAGTTTTGTCCATAGAGATATTTGCGCCCATCTTTCTTAATTCAAGATAAAGTGACAATAATCTATCGGACTCCTTATACCTTAATCTATTAGCATCATGTATTTTAGAAGTCCCATTAGCAAAACAAGCTAAAGTAGCACAAATAGGAACAAGATCGGGAATATCTCTAGCATCTATGTCAATTGGTTTTAACAAGCCATCATATCCCCCAATTTCCACCTGATTTTCAGAAACTTTAACTATTACACCCATTTGTTTTAGAATCTCCAAAATAGCTTTATCACCCTGCAAAGTTGTAGAGTCCAAGTTTTGGACAATCACATTTGAATTAGTTATTGTTGCCGCAACCAACAAGAAAGCAGCAGAAGAAAAATCACCAGGCACCTTATGATCATGTTTTTGATAAATCTGATTTGATTGAATGTGCAATTGATCATAATTGTCTGCAATTGAAAATAATATTCCATGTTTTGCAAGGACTTCTCGAGTCATTTCAACATAAGCTTTAGATTCAAGCGGTGTAGAAAGACTAATCACAGTATCTGAATTAGCTAACGGACATGCAAACATTAAACCAGATATAAACTGGGAGCTAACATCTCCTCGTATTAAAGTTCTACCCCCATTAATTCCTCCACCAAAAACCAAAATTCCTGATTTATTTTCAATTTTTCTAGTCTCGGTTTTTACCCCTAAATCTTGAAGACTTTGAAGAAGAGGAGCTATTGGCCGTTTTTCTAGTGATTTCCCAAAAGTTAGCAGGGAGGATCCATCAGCTAGACCACTCACTGGTAAAATGAATCGTAGAGTAGCTCCAGATTCACCACAATCTATAGGTTTTGATTTACCTTGAAGCGGTAATGATCCATTCACTACCCACAAGTTATTTTTGACCTTAACCTCTGCACCTAGACTTTTAACAGCCCTATAAGTAGCCTCAGTGTCTTCTGAAAATAATGGATCTGAGATAATGGATCTTCCGTGTGAAAGCGCTGCAGCAATTAACATCCGTTGTGTATAAGCTTTTGATGGGGGCGCTCTAACAGTGCCATTGATATGCTGAGTTGGTCTGACAATGGTTTCTATCAAGAGTCAAACACCATCGCTTTTTTATGGTTAAGAGATGTTTTGATAATATCGCCATCATATCTTTGAAGTACTAATTTTACCTGATCAATCGTGTCATTTGTAACAACCGCTGTTACAGTTGGACCCTTACCACATAGTCCTGCAGCCAATGCTCCAGCATTTAAAGATTCTAAGGCTATGCTAGAATCATAACCCAAAATTGAAGAATAAATAAATCCATTTAAAGAAAGGGCTGTCCAATAATGACCATGGATAGCTTCTTTGAACGCAATATTTACAAGTGATTTCACAGATTGAAGTTTATCAGCATCAATATTAGCAGTATAAGCTTTTTTTTCTGGAACTAAAAACAAAACAGTAATATCTGAAGGTAATTTAATCTGGCTTAAAAGTTTCCTTTTAACATTATCAGTTAAAACTACGCCTCCAAAATAAGAAGCACAAGCATCATCAAAAGCTCCAGTAAGTGTAACCCCAGAATCAAAAGCTGCATCTACTCCCAAAGAGACTATTGACAAATCATCAATTTTTTTATTAAGAGCTTTAACTGTCGCTAAAGCTACAGCATTAGCTGCTGCACTGCTACTCTTTAAACCTCTAGCAACGGGAATGTTGGACCAAGTTTTTATTTTTGCACCATATTGATGGCCGACATTAAAATATTTGAATACTCTTAAAACTGTTTTTTCTATTAATGAAGCATCTTCAGAGGGATCAGACAGTATTTCCCCATGGACAATATTAGGATCACCTGTTAATGTTACTGAGGCTTTTGTCCACAAATCAACACCTAAAGCTGCTCCCTTCCCCAAAGCAATCGCATTCACTATCGTAGCCGCTCCATAGGCTATTGCCAAACCTTTTTGGGTCAATTAAATGCACCTTTGTTTGATATTTGTTTTAGTGTTGCCAGTTTCATGATTTCAATCGGAGCCTTTCTCCCAGTCCATAATTCAAAAGAGGCAGCCCCTTGATATATCAGCATTTCAAGACCATTTATTGTCTTGGCTCCAACTATTTTTGCATCGGATAATAGTTTTGTTTCCAGTGGATTATAGACAATATCCATAACTGTCAAATCTGACTTTAGCAATTTTGGATCAACTATTGATAGTTTAGAATTTGGTCCCATGCCAACGTTTGTAGCATTAATGAGTAAATCTGAAGATCTAAGATTCTTTTGTATTGAATCCTGTGATAGAGTTTCATAATGAATATTCTTGTCAAATTTTAGTTTCAGATCTAATTCAAGATTTTTTACTTTTTTAATGTCCCTATTTAGAACAATAAGGTCCTTAACTTTATCAGCAATAGAAAACGCTATTGCTCTGCCAGCACCTCCAGCTCCAAGTAATACAACTTTACTGGAAGAGAGATCAACTCCATTTTCCTGGAGAGCTTTTACTGCTCCAATCCCATCTGTACTAAAACCAAGAAGACGTCCTTTTTTATTAACAATTGTATTAGCAGAATTGAGAGATTCTACAGTAGAGTCTATTTCATCCAAGTAATTGATTACCTTGTTTTTATGGGGCATAGTTACATTTAATCCATGAATGTCTAAAGATCGCATTCCTTGGATAGCCATTTCCAGTTCTGCGGGTCTCACTTTAAATGCTAAAAAAATAAAATCAAGATTAAGATGGTTAAAAGCTGCATTTTGTATGGTTGGACTTAAAGTATGTTGGATAGGATTACCTATAACACCACATATTTTTGTTTTTCCTGAAATATCCATTCATATCATTCCAAAATCTTGTATGTTGATTTCATTTCTTGTACTGAAAGTTGGCCATTAGCTGTCTCAAACCCTTTTTTCAGTGAAGCAAATGTAAAGTAACTGCCATATAGAGGTGATAATAATCTGGAAATTCTACCAAGTTCACCCATGCAAAAACATACCAGATTTATCTTTGTGGATTTTTGGGAAATAAAATTTAATATGATAAGATTATCTGCGATTTGATTTGCTGTTGTCACAATTTTACATACTTCAGCCCCACTGGATATTTCTTTTTCTAGAATAGATTCCAGATCAGACAGAGGCAAAGAGTTACAGAAATCATGAAAAGAAACTATAGGTTTACAATTTAACATTTTTAAATCTTTGACAAAAATTTTCAATTTAGGGGAATATAAGCCGACATCAACATATTCAAACCCACTCTCAGCAGCCTCAAGCAGCAATTTCTGTTGTTTTAGTCCTGTAATATTATCTTTTTCTTTTGAATTACTTGATAAAATAGTGGCAATTTTCGGTGTATTTCCATGATTAGCTAATTCGTTCAAACGAGTTGTAGATTGAAGATAATCAAGTCTCACTTCTATTAGATCTAAATGCAGATCTTCTGTTTCCTTTAGTAGACTAATAGCTTCCAGAAAAGTTTTAGGAAGAAGGGATACACAAATTTTGGCTTTCAACGCTCAATCACCGTTTCTGCATCAACGGCAACTCCAAAGTGTCTACCTCCACCATTTGTCAGATGGATTAGCACCTGGTCATTTATCTTCAAATCAGTTACTGGAATAGAAGTATCAATAGTTACAAGTCTAATAGTTTCGGCATTTTGTAGGATTGTCTTAATTCTTTTTCCTTTAGCTTCAGCCTCGATTAATATTAAAGGCCTTAACTCAATTTTTACTCTCCCAACATCTGCAGTCCGCAATTTTCCGTTTCTATCAACAATTAACACTTCTTCTCCTGCTTTCAAATCCGACAGATACCGTGTCCTTTCCAGAGATCCAAAGGTATACATCGAAAGAGATCCGGCATTAACTCTAAAAGGACGAGCTTGAACGTAGGGGTTTTCAGTAACCTCGGCTTCAACTAGAAATAAGCCTGAAGATTGACAACCTACAAGCATCCCTTCACCTTGAATCATAAGAACACATGTATCCACACAAACTCTTGCTCCTGTTCCAATCTGCTTAATAGCCACTATTTTTGCAGGTATTAGATCGAGGGTTAAATTCTGTTTTTTCACAATAGTTATTGTTTTCTTAAGTTCTTCAGAACTAGAAGTTTTCAACAAAACACCATCAGTTCCCAATTCAAGTGCTCCTAAAACTAGTTTAGCATCTTTAGAATCTGAAACCTCTGCAATTATCTTACTTTTATCGCGGGTTTTTGCAATTAGATTCTCAAGAGGAATAACACACCAGTCTAAACATGTAAGAAGCAAATAATCAACATGAAAACCAGCAGCATTTGCCGCAGTATTTTCATCTTTTTTTCCATGTATAGCTATTCTTAATGCAATCTTTTTATTTTCACTTTTTAAGGTCTTAATTTGATTTTCATCTAAACTATTCAAAAGAACAATATCATCGTTACCTGAAAGGTTTTCCAATTGATCATTTTTCAGCAAAAAATCGCAATTTTCTTTTGCGAGTTTCATGATAGCAAGCTTTTCAGAGTCTGAAGCTTTTGGAGATATTTCAACCCAGATTTCTTTCAATTTAATCCACCTTAAATTTACACAACTCGATTATTTCAAGTTAGTATTATTTACTCCCATGATCAATTATTGCTCAATCCTATTTTGTTTTTGGTTTTTTTTATCAATATCTTTGGAGTTATTAGTATAAGGATTAAAATTTTCAAAAAAACATCAATAGCATTAAAGACTTAGAAATAACAAATTATGAAATATTAAAAATAAATAAAGCAGGTGTTGGTTGTCAGATTCCACAAAATTTTATCTCAAAAGAAGTTAAGGATTCTAATTCTTTCGCAAACAAAGAGTTAGC
>JAENXI010000239.1 GCA_016649625.1 Candidatus Bathyarchaeota archaeon | reverse complement strand
GCTAAGTGTACCTCTTTGAACTATGAATAAGGGAATAATAGATGAAATAAACAAAAACTGTATTAGCTCTTTTTGAGACTCTCCTTTAAGAGACACAGATTTTTTGCTAAAAAACACGGCTAAACCTATAATGATTGTTAGATTTGCTATATTTGATCCTAAAACGTTACCTACAGATAATCCGCCCTCACCGCTTAAGGCTGCAAGAGCTGAAACTGAAAGCTCTGGTAGTGAAGTTACAACTGAGAGCAAAACGAACCCTGCAGCCATATCAGATAAGCCTAATCCTTTGGCTATAACAAGTACATATCGAATGATTCTGTCGCTAAGTATTCCAATTAACAGCAAAGAAACAGACAAGATAATAATGTTGATAATTATTGGCTAGTCCTCCACGTTTTTTTCTATTTTTGGCTTTCCAAGTATTCTTTTCTTATTATTGATGGAATTGGAGGTAGAATTTTTTCTTCTTCAAATCGTTTCTTGACAAGTTGAACAATTTCAGATTTGATAAACTCTTCCCTTTCAGGAGCGCAAATCCAAAATAATGGTTCTATCTCAGTTATCCACTCCCTGGATCTAACTAAGAATCTGATTTCTCGTTTTTTCTTCTCATTAACAATAATATTAGAATTATTTCTAAGCACAGATTCGATTATGCTCTTGGCTTTATCAATATCAAACACGTAGTCGATCAAGAAAACAACTGAAGTTACAGACTCTTTTTGGCCATCAGTTAAATTAACAATCTTTTCTCTTAACAACAGGGAATTTGGTATAATTATTTTGTTTCGATCATAAGTCTTCAGAGAAGTCGTTCTAAGACTAATCTCTGTTACGACTCCTTTTAGGTTTCCAACTTGGATCACATCACCGGTTTTATAGGTTTTTCCTGTGACAATTAGTAGTCCTGAAACCCAGTTTTCAATAAAATCTTTTAGTGCAAAACCAATAATTAATGCTCCAACACCTAGACCTGCAACTAGACCTGTGACGTCAACCTCAAAAACCCATAATGCCAAAACTAGAGCTGTTAAGTAAATAATTATCTGAATGAATCTCTTGATGTTTCGAAGAATATTCTTTCTGGATTCTGTTTTTTCTCCTACTAATTTGAACAAAAGCTTGCCAAAGATTCTAACTAGAACAAAAGCCACAACTAGTATTATTAATGCTTGAACTACTTGCTGAAACACTAAGAAGTTGAGGAAATTAAACATTAGATCAATACCTCAGATTTGATTTGAACACAATATGTTATATTAAAACTTATTTGAAGATGCTTTATGACTGATTCAGGGATTTTTTCAACATCACTTGTAATTTTTTCTTTTTTTAATTATACATGTTCGCTAGAACGCATGGTAAAATTGGATATTCTTAAACAAACTTAGCCTTAGTGGAGATGTCACCCGCAACCAAATCCCTATTTTTCCAGATTTAAGATTAAATTTTAATCCACCACCA
>JAENXI010000238.1 GCA_016649625.1 Candidatus Bathyarchaeota archaeon | reverse complement strand
GTTAAAACAGGTCTAATAACTCCTGAACCATAAGACAAAAAGAGCAAAGGAACAAAAACAAACAAGTACTCCTGGGAAAACACGAAAACTACCATGGAAATAATCATCGAAACAATTCCTGTTCTTAACATACTCCACTCACTCATTGATCGCAAAATCCTGGCAATAAAGAACGTTTGAATAACAACCCTAATCAAACCAAGCCAACCTAAATACAAGCCAACCTGACCAGTATCAACATTAAACTGGGTTATTGCAAATAAAGTAAAATTTGAAATCAACAAGAAAAATCCCAAATTGTAAACAAAAAACATAAGCAAACTGTTTCTGACTTTCCTGGTTTTCGCAAATTGAATAGTGTCCTTAATGGGCAAAACATCATTAAGCCTCAAAGAAAATGTGTCAGGTTTTTTTGTGAGCGTTTCAGGAAGGAAAAAAACTACTAAAATAATTGAAACAAAAGTTATGCCTGCCGCAACAAACATGGGCACTGGGAAATTAATACCTGACAAAACACCTCCAATAACCGGACCAAAAATCAGTGCCCCCCCAAAAACGCCACTCATATAACCAAACACTCTGGTTCGATGCTCAGGCTTTGTAATGTCACTAATGTACGCTTGGCTAATTGTCATGTTAGATCCAAGTGTTCCATCAATTATTCGCGCTAAAAGCAACAAAATTGCGGTAGTAGCAAACCCAAGCAACAAAAAACCAGCCAAAGTACTTATCTGACTTAAAACAAGCAAAGGCTTTCTTCCAAACCTATCACTTAACTTACCCGTTATTGGACTGGCAAACAATTGGCAAAAACTAAACACGCTCGCAATCAAACCTATTTCCAATGCAGTTAACCCCAGCTCCAAACCCAAAAATGGGATAACCGGCAAAACAATACTAAAACCCAAAACTTCAGTAAAAATAATTAAAAATATTATGTAAAGCCGCTTATCAAACACATACTTATCAGCTTTTGGGCTTGCCTGATTTTTTTCCAAAAATTTGATCCTCACATATAATACTCTAATTAATGAATTAATTTCACAATCTTCTTCTTAATAGGGCTAACCCACTTTTTTTATTATTTTAACAATTTATCCTAAAAATAAATCACCCAAGATTCCAAACAAAACTCTTTCTTTTATCAAAACTACAACAAAAAAAACCAAAAAGAGGTTTTATAGTTTAGAAAAAGAGTTTATTAACATTAATTTTTCTTTATCATGAAATTATCCCAACTATTCAATATTTCTTGCAATAGTTCTGGTTGAATATCATAAAATTTATCTGACATTCCTTCGGGAAAGAACATTCTAATTATAACTTCCCGTCCAAGCCTGTCCATTTTTGACATGCTTGCTTCTGGTTTTTTTGGCAATAAATTCTTATGTTTCTCATAAAATTTTTCGATGGCAACGGTTATGCATTCTTCGATTAATTCGTTGTTTGTAACATTTTTTTGATGGGGGAATCCCACTGTGAAGGAATAGTCGATAATGT
>JAENXI010000237.1 GCA_016649625.1 Candidatus Bathyarchaeota archaeon | reverse complement strand
GCTAAAAGGGAAACCGATCCAGAAAAAGAAGCTAAATATTTTCTTATGGCAGAGAAGGTTCTTGGGATTTCGTTAGATTCGTTTGGCAAAGCTAAACATGAAGAAAAGGCTGCTTTAGTTAAACGTCTTCTTGGAAAAGCTAAGGAAGAGCGTGAACTTGCTGTTTCTTTAAGTGAGGTTTTTCATTCCCCTGGAGTTACTTCAACAACTGGTGGTTTTACCACTATAAGTCCAACTTACGAGATAGCAGCTGGGTTGGAGCGATTTGAACATGCAGATATTCAAGCAAAATTAGTTCTGCCAAGCAAAGAGGTTAGTGCCGGTGAAGATCTCAAGTTAAAAATTCAGGTAATCAACGTGGGAAAAGAGTCTGTTTTGCTATCCAAAATTGAGAACCTTTTACCTGCTAGTTTTCAAATGGTAAGTGTGCCTGATGGTTTTTCATTTGAAAATCTACAATTAACTGCCTTGGGAAAACAGCTTGAACCCCTAAAAGCCGAAGAGATTACTCTGACAATGAGGTCGTTGAAGAGCGGAGAGTTTGAATTTAGACCTAAAATTGAGTGTGCTGATGAAACTGGACAAAAATTGATATTTAATATTGAACCAGCAACTTGTAGGATCTCAGATGCGGTTTTGTCAGGAAGACTTCGCACCGGATATAAAGATCTTGATAATTTGTTGATGGGTGGATTGCCTGAGGAGTATGGGATTATTCTTACTTCTCCTTCAAATGATGAACGTGGGCTTTTAATTAAACGATTTCTTGAAACTGGAATTAAGAATGGTGAAACAACATTTTATATAACCTCTGAAGTTGGTGGAGTAAAGGATTTAGCAGAAGAGTTTCAATCTAACTTTTATCTTTTTGTTTGCAATCCAAGAGCAGATGTTATGATTAAAGATTTACCTAACGTTTACAAAATAAAGGGTGTCGATAACCTAACTGACATCGACATATCACTGATTAAGGCATTTAGAAACCTTGATCGCTCAAGAACAGGTCCTAAGAGGGCTTGTGTTGAGGTTGTGTCTGATGTTTTGTTGCAGCATCGTGCTGTTATTACCCGAAAATGGTTAAGTGGTCTTCTTCCTGACTTAAAAAGTCGTGGATTTACAACTTTGGCAATAGTGAATCCTCAGATGCATCCAACAGAAGAGGTGTATGCTATTTTGGGTCTTTTTGACGGCGAAATCAGAATTTCTGAAAAAGATACTCCAGAGGGCCTAAAAAAGGTGCTTCAAATTCGCAAACTTTACAATCAAAGATATGTCGAAAGCGAGTTAAATGTCACTAGACAAAAGATAGAATCATAATTCTAAAGAATTTTAGATATTAATGCAGTTTTAATTGCATATCAAAAAAGGATGATTTGGAGTTATTTGTCTCTGAATAGAGACATTGTTGGATAGACTTCTATTCCATTTTTGTCTATAGTATAGGGAATTATGTTTGAGTTGGTGCTCACTCCTCTCATCTTTTCCACCTGAAGCGCCCTTACAGTCGATCCGCCTGAAAAAAGAGTCTGCATCATGATCACACCATGAACCATAAATTCTTCATCTGT
>JAENXI010000236.1 GCA_016649625.1 Candidatus Bathyarchaeota archaeon | reverse complement strand
AATACACGCATTCATGAGTTCAAAGATAAAGAATTAGCAATATAATCTTTTTTTATTCTGACTATTTTTACATGTTGATGCTATTTGAAAATGATCTATTTTGAGGTCTATACGGTTGCTTTAAATTTTTTGTCTAAGTATTATTTCTTATGTTAGTTGAAACATCTGTAGTAGGGAGTTTTCCTAAGTTTAATGATTCTTTAGAGTTATCAATTAAAAAAGTTGTTAATATGCAGTTGGATTGTGGAATTGATGTTATTACTGATGGAGAACAGCGTGGGAGTATGGTTTCATATTTTGAACAGCTTTCGGGTTTAGAAAGATCAGGTGAGAGTTTGAGGATTATTGGCAAAGTTGGTCCTATGAAAGGTGAAGTAGATGAATTCTATAAAATTGTGGATTACAAAAAAGTTAAAGCAATTCTTGAAGATTTGAATCACAATGATGTTAAAATAAAGGTGACATTTACTGGTCCTGTAACTTTGGGTGCTATTTGTGCGTTATCAGATGCTCAAAGTGCTGAAAAATATTATGATTTAGTTGATATGAAAAAGTTGTATTTTGATTTCTCTGCAGCTTTGTTGCCGTTGGTTCTAAGAGCTTTGGAGTTGGGTGCTCTTGTACAGATTGATGAACCTTTACTCTCAACTGGTAGTATTGGGCTTGGTCCTGCAAAGGAAGTTTTAGAGGATTTCTTTTTGAAGTTACCTACTTCTTTTGCTAATGATGAGCGGATTAGCCTTCATATTTGTGGATCAATAAAAGCAGTTCCAGGACTCTTTGATGTTTTATTGGAGTTACCTGTTAAGGTTTTGAGTTTGGGATTTAGTGGTGAAAAAGAGAGAGAGAACATGGATATAATTTCCAAAAAGGTGTTTGAGGATCATAAGAAAAAACTTGGAGCTGGTTTTATTTCCAATATTAGAGTTGAAGATCAAAAAACTATCAGAGACAGGTTTTTTGAGATAAAGAAGCGGGTGGGAAAAAAGAATATTAAATATTTACATCCTGATTGTGGATTTGCATTAGTATCACCAAATAAAGTGAAGCAAATACTAGAAAACATGAAAGTTGTTTCAAACTTGGTTATTAGTTAATCTTGAAAGTAGTTTTCTGGATATTGTTATTTGTTTCTTTGCAAGGTTAATTGTTTACCGATTCTTCTGAATTTTTCTCCTGACAAATGGAGTAATGGGTCTACTTGGTCTATGGTCTCTTGTGTTTGAGCACAAACTATTTCACCGACCAGGATTATGTGATCGCCGTTATATTCTAATATTTTTTTGGTTTTGCATTCCAGGATGGCTTGAGATTCTTTGATTCTTGGAACCAGTACTTTTTTTGATTTTTGCAGATGCAAGTTATTTTTTTCCCAGAGTTTATCTCCAGGTTTGTGGAGTTTTTCACAGTTGATTGCCTCTTGTCCAAAACTAGGAGACACCACACAGATTACAAATTCGCCGGTTTTTTCTGCATTTTTATGACTCTGCTTGTTTTTTCCTACACCTACACCTATTAGAGGTGGGTTAAAACTCAGGGGAAATATCCAAGAATACGGCGATGAGCTTAATTTTCCTTTGCTATCTATAGTATTAAC
>JAENXI010000235.1 GCA_016649625.1 Candidatus Bathyarchaeota archaeon | reverse complement strand
ATACATGGTAACCTGGCGATGCACAAGAAGATGTGTAGGAAACTGCCTCTACTGCAGCTACACACCAGAATATGCCAAAGACACAGAAGTAAACACACAAACAGCAAAAAAAATAGTAGACCAAGTCTACGAATTCGGCTCACCATGGTTTGGAATAAGCGGCGGAGAACCACTAATAAGAGAAGACATCTTCGACGTAATAGCATACGCCAAAAAATCAGGCTTCGAAGTTAGCCTAATAACAAGCGGCTTCGCCTTCAACCAACAAAAACTAGACCAACTAATAAAAAACGAAGTACACACAGCAGTAAGCATAGACGGCAACCAACAATCAAACGACCACATACGAGGCCAAGGAGCATACAAAAAAGCCACACACGCAATGCAACAACTATCAGAAGCCGGCATACTAGACTGCATAGTAACAACCATGACAAAACACAACATCAACGACATGGAACACCCAGCAAGACTAGCACAACAATACAACGCCCGAATGGTAGTCTACCACAACCTAGTACCAGTAGGACGCGCAGACAAAAACATGCCCGACCTAGCACCAACACCAGACCAATACGAAAAAGCCTTCAACCAAATCTACGATCTACAAGTAGAACTAGCAGGGAAAGTCAAAGTAAACGTCTACGCTCCCTTCTATGCAAGAATAGTAAGACAAAAAAACCCAGTTGATTTTTGGGACTGGTTCCAAAACGGGTTTCTAGGAAAATGCACAATCGGAGGCAACTACATAAGCGTAACCGAAAACGGAGACTACAGATCATGTGGTTTTCACGAAGACTACAGACTTGGAAACATCAAAGACAAAGGCCTAAAAGAAACCTGGAATGACCTACAAAAATCAGAGTTGCACCTTAAACTAAGAGACAAAAGCAACTTGAAGGGAAGATGCGGGGTTTGTGAGTACCGCGAAATTTGCGGCGGGTGCAGAACAAGAGCAGAGTACTATACTGGAGACCTCTTTGAAAGCGACCCAGCATGCGCATACATACCAAAAAGCATAAAACAAAACCAAAAAAATTAACCAAAAATAAAAAAATCAAAGTGATACAATCAAATTTTTCACTAAACCCAAAAGGTCACCATCAGCTGCAAGAATTGCATCAATCATTTTCTCACCTTTTGTGGTTAGTTCAAATACTCGTTTTTGGCCATTCATACTACCTTTAATAAGCTCTTCTCTCTCCAAAGAATACAATAAAGAGTAAACAGTTCCTGAACTCACAAGAAAATCATACTTACTATGGATATGAGATAAAGCAGTATAGCCACTCATTGACTGATTTTTCAACTCTAACATTAAAAGAAAATCAAAAATTCTCGAATCAATCTTTTACGCAACTTTATGGATAACTTAGAAACAACCATTTATCAATACACCATCAACTTTTCCATACCGAAGTTAACTTTTTTTTTACTTAAAAAAGTTCCATACCATTCGGAACCCAATGTACAAAAACAAACAAACAACCATTTAACAATCGCTAACCTCATAACAAAAAAAAGCACAATCAAACCTTCAAAAACTCATCAATTTTATAAAAAGCACATTCATCATCTTTACTTAAAGTTTGAACCTTAAGAATACTCTGAGACACCACCCTTTTTGCCTAAACTCAAAACCACATCCA
>JAENXI010000234.1 GCA_016649625.1 Candidatus Bathyarchaeota archaeon | reverse complement strand
AATCTAATTCCCCAAACTTTGTTCACAACGTCTTCAACAATTGCATTCAAGAATTAACAAACATAAAAAATAAACCGGCCCTCATCAAAGCTAAAGATAGGATAAAAACAATTGTGCAAAAAGCCTTGGATGATCTTACAAAGGGAAATGTTCCAATAAAGGATCTTGAGTATACTGTTGTAATTCACGATGACCCAAAAGAGAAATTGAAAGGAAAATCTTTTCATCAACCCTACCAATGCGCAATTCAACTCCTAAACACAGGCAAAACCGTAAAGAGGGGAGATACGATGCATTTTGTAAAAGTCAAACCTTTCAATTATCAAAGAAAAAAATTCACAGTCAAACCCACAGATCACCTAATTAACCCACGCGAAATCAACATAGAAGACTACAAAAGAAATCTAATAACTGCACTAAATCAAATCTTCAAACCAATGGACATCAAAATTCGATATAAAGAGAAAAGTAAAGGTACCCTTTTAGATTTTCTACACAAATATTAATCACCAAAAAATTAGAAATAAAGATAATTATGGAATAATAGTTGATTCAAACAGGTTAACTGGATGAAATCTAACATACAACTAATTTTTCTTAAATAGATCAAAATAATATTAACAAATAAATAAAGTGGTATACATGAAACTAAAACTAGCTGCTCATCAGATCAACTTTCAATCAAACAAAAAACAAAATTTAGACAAAATACTTCGCGTTTTAGAAAAAACTAAAGCTCAGATTCATGTTTTCCCAGAATACTCAATGGGCACTCCACACAATGGATTAACTCAATCTTTTGTAAAAGAAAACGCAGAACAAATAAGTGGTCCTTTTATCTCAAAGATCCTAGAAAAATCAAGAGAACACCAAACAGCCGTTGTGTTTACAGTTTTTCTAGCTGAAAACAACCAAATCTTTAATACTGCAATACTTGCAGAAAACGGAAAAATCAAAGCAACCTACAAAAAAATCCACCTATTTGATGCACTAGGACACAAAGAATCTAACCTGTTCTCCTCTGGAGACAAAATTGCAATAGCACAAATCCAAAACTTCACAGTAGGACTGGCGATATGCTTTGATCTAAGATTTCCAGAACTATTTCGCAAAATGGCCCACAAAGGAGCAGAAATATTCATAGTCCCTTCAGCCTGGTACAAGGGCAAAAACAAAAATGAACAATGGCAAGTCCTAACTAAAACAAGAGCACACGAAAACAACGCCTACCTAGTTGCCACAAACCAAACACACCCACAATTTATTGGAAACAGCATCATAACCTCACCTTTTGCAATAACCATAAAACAAGCAAACACACAAGAAACAACCCTAATAGTTGAGCTAGACAAAAAATCTCTTCTAGAATCAAAAAACCAAATCCCCACAATAAAACTCTCAAAACCAAAGCTCTACAAAATACTCTAAATAAAACCTACAACACTCCAAAACCAAAAAACAGCAAAAAAGCAAAAACGCCCACATGCTTTAAAGACAAAACCCTACTCTACAAGAAAAATCTTAAAAACACAAGACAATATACCTTTATTTATTCAAACATTTAACTTACTTGAGGCAAATAATTATGAGAGGTAAAGCGATTTGGGTATTAGGATTTTTTTCTTTTTTGTCAGGATTAAACGCGATTACAGCAATGGTT
>JAENXI010000233.1 GCA_016649625.1 Candidatus Bathyarchaeota archaeon | reverse complement strand
TTATAACCTTGGGAGTACGGCAAGAATCAATTACATCTAAAACACCAAGGAAATTATCTTCATTGAGTTTTATGTTTGTTTCTTCAAATGTTTCCCGAATTATTGTGTCCTTTAGGTTCATATCTTTTGGTTCATTTTTTCCTCCAGGCAATGCTATTTGTCCTGACCATGGATCTGATAATCTTTCAACTCTTTTCACAAAAAGAATCTCAAAGTCTTGTTGAACAGGTTTTAAAATTAAACTTACCGCTGCATTTGCTTTTTGTTGATCTGAAATAGGTCTAAGTGCTTGTTTTAATTTTCTTATAGTTGATAAAGTTAACAATTAAGTTTCACAATTTTTACTATTATTTACTAATATTCTGAAATATTGATTTAATTAAAAGTATTTAATTTAATAATAAAAAACTCTTAGCTTTAGGTCTATGCTGTACTAAATGAATATACATATATATCTTTTTTTTGAAGTTGTTTTTTTAGAACGCTATGCTGTCTTGGTCTTCAAAGTAATTGAGCATATTTTTTTGTTTATTGGAATTTCTGTCTCTAAATTTTTGAATTTTACTATTTTTTTGTTATTTTTCTCTTTATGCTTATTAATGTGTTCTATTAACTACTTTCAGAACTTTATCAAAATGGAATTGGATGAGCGTTATGTGTCGACCAGATTGGGATAGGTATTTTCTTGATCTTTGTGAAGCCGTCTCAAAACGTGCTACCTGTGATCGGGGAAAATGTGGTTGTGTGATTGTCAAGAATAAACGAATAATGACAACTGGTTATGTTGGAGCTCCTGCGGGACTTTCTCATTGTGATGAAGCAGGACACGATATGCGTAAAGTAATTGACTTTAATGATAAAACTACTCAACATTGTGTTCGAACTCTACATGCTGAACAAAACGCAATTCTTCAAGCTGCCAGATTTGGTATACCCCTAGATGGATCAACACTTTTCTGTAAAATGACTCCTTGTAGGACTTGTGCAATGATGATAATCAACGCTGGTATCAAACGTGTGGTATGTGAAAAACGATATCATGCGGATTTGGATACTATTGATTTATTTCAACAAGCGGAAGTAACTTTGGACATAAAAAATGATAAAGTTGAGAAATACAGTTGCCAATAAGTTTTATACTTAAGAATTATTTTTAATTTTTTTATGCTTCTATTATTGTTTTATTTACTTGTTTTAACTATTTCTTGGTTTTTTCTGGGCGGAGTAGTTCTTTTACTAATTTATTTTGTCTATTGTATATGTGGCAATTTTTTGAGTGGAAGACTAATTTTCCAGTTTTTAGGGACATATTTCCTCTTGTATTGATTTCTGATACAAAAGCTTCATTGAATATTTGAAGTCCTGCAATATTAGCAGGTAATCCAGCATATGCATCCCATGATCTGAAGTAACAAGTCAAATGCATTTTGTCATCAAGTATTTCAGTGTCGATTATGCTCAGACAAGGAGGTTCGTGTCTTTCTGATTTGAGCCGTTTTTTTATATCTTCTGGTAACCTGACGGCTAATGTTACCTGTCTATCACGTTTCTCTTCTATGTATCTTTTTATTGCTTCTTCAACTTGATCAACTGGTTCTCTAATTCTGCTTCCATATGTGTAAGTTTCATCTTGTTTTTCACCGCACCATAAATATGCCAAAGCGTACCA
>JAENXI010000232.1 GCA_016649625.1 Candidatus Bathyarchaeota archaeon | reverse complement strand
TTTTATTCCTTAGTTCTTCATTTTTTAAAAGTTTTAGAATTGCGTTTGCCAATTCGTCACTATTTGGTTTAACTAGTAAACCCGTTTCTTGATTTATAATAGCTTCCCGAACTCCTCCAGTGTTAAACGTGATTACTGGTTTGGATGTTGCTTGAGCTTCTAACAACGCTATTCCTTGACCTTCTTGTATTGAAGGAAACACAAAAATGTCTGCGCAATTATAGATTAAGGGTAGTATTTCATCTTTGACATCTCCTAAGAAAATAAAATTCTTTAGAATTCTATTTTTTTCAAGATTATATATTAGTTTACTTCTTTGAGGTCCATCCCCAGCTATTACAAAAATTGTTTGTTCTTCTTCTTTAGCAATTTGTTTAGCTGCTTGAACTAGAAATAATAGTCCTTTTCTAGGAATTAATCGACCAACAAAAAGAACACAAGGTCGGTTGTTTACCCCAATTTGTCGTTTTATTATAGTTTGGTTTTTTGAGGGTTTAAATTTTTGAATGTCTACTCCATTGGGTACAATTCTTATTTTTTCTTTTTCAATTTCATATAGTTGAATAATTTTGTTTTTAGTATACTTGCTAATTGTTATTATCAAATTTGATTTTTCTGCTGCTTGTTTTTCAAGTTTTGACAGTTTCCACATAACTAGGTTAGCTAGTTTTGATTGAATCGTTGGAGTTCCTATTTGAGTTGTTTTTATGTATTCGTCTGCGAGAACTCCATGAATGGTTTGGATGAAAGGTTCTTTTCTATTTTGTTTTCTTATAGTTTTTAGAAATTCATATCCACTTACTGTGTGTGACTCGTAAATATGTGCATGGATATCTTTGGCAGATCCTGAAATGGTCTTATTAAAAAACCAATTATCAATTGGATAGAGTTTATCAGTTGAAAATCCTGGAACAAAATTGACTCCTTTAATCGATGCAGGTTTTTTAAATCCAGATTTTGTTCCAGAATAAACTGTTGTGTTAACATGTTGTGTTAATCTCGTAGCTGTTTCAATGATTCTTCTTTCCACTCCCCCGTAATAGAGATGAGGTGGTTGTGTATTGAAAACAGCCAAGTTTATCTTATTCATTATTTTTCATTGAACCTATATTATTAGTGCTTTAGTGTCATGTTTCTTATTCTTTTTAATTTATGATAGCCTCTTGCTTTAAATATAGAAGATTTAGTTTAGACAACCTTTGTATACAAACTCTCTTATACGTCTTGCACAAATAATATATTTTCATGTCTAAGACAAGAGTTTCTAAACACACAACATAGTCTAGACAAAAAAACAAGAGATAGTTATCTGAATGCAATAATAAAGTTTGAAAAACTTGCTAAGAAACCTTTTGAGAAAGTGTATTTGGACAAGAAAATAGTTCATAAGGTTTTGAATCTTATATGTCAAGAGATTTCTGTTAGTTCTTGGAACTTGTATCTTGCAAAATATAAGCGAATTGCAAAGTGGTTAAGTGATCCAGAAGATGAAGTTACACCTAATCTTTGGAGAAAAATAAAATCTAAAAAGATTGATTGGGAAGAAAAACTTAAGGATAAATGGTTAAGTAAAGAGCAGTTCTACAAACTTTTAGATGTTGTGGATTATCCAAGAGATAAAGCCATGTACGGGGTTTGTGTTGAGGGAGCTTTACGATCAGGAGAGCTACT
>JAENXI010000231.1:1398-1714 GCA_016649625.1 Candidatus Bathyarchaeota archaeon | reverse complement strand
ACACATACAGGTAAATATCGGGGAATAGCTCCTACTGGCAAGAAATTTGTTATAGTGGCTGTTCCCACCTATCGTGTAGTTGCTGGTAAGATTGGCGAAGGATGGTCGATCTGGGATTCTTTAGGTCTATTTAAAGTACTTGGAGTTATCAAATACAAAGGATTTACTGATGAATCATCGGAAAATTTAGCTAGGAATTTATCCCGAATTAAGTAGTTTTTTTTAAAATCTTTATTCAATTCATAACATGTTGAAACAAATAAGGGGTTATTATCAAATTTATTTTAAATTTGAAAAAGGAGTTGCATAAATAATT
>JAENXI010000231.1:0-1389 GCA_016649625.1 Candidatus Bathyarchaeota archaeon | reverse complement strand
TGTAGTTTTTATTTTAATGCTTCGTGTTACGTTTATTTTGTTCAAATGTAGTAATTGTTTGAAATAACATGGTTAATCTAGCGGTTATAGGTGCCGGAATCGGAGGATGTTCTGCAGCTTATTTTGCTCGCAAATATATTCCAGATTCAAAGGTAACTGTTTATGAAAAGGAAAACAGTATTGGAGGAAGAGTCTTTACATTCAATTGGGATGGAAAGAATAGTGAGTTGGGAGCAGCATTTTTCAATCGTATGAATAAAACAATCTGGCATCTTGTAAAGGAAATGGATCTCAAAGTAAAGAAACTTGGGGAGTCTATGGACATTGCTGTGTGGAATGGGACCGAGATTATTTTCAGGTCAAGTCAGCCGTTGTTCTATATGATGCTAAAATTGCTCTCTAAATACAAGCTTAGTGTGCCAAAGTTACTTCTTAGCTTAAGAACAGCAAATGAAAAAATAAAAAAATTGTACAAAAAAGAAGAAAAGTTGACAGAGTTTTGGGAGCTTTTTGAGAGTGTTGGTCTTGATAAGTGGTATAAAATGCCGTTTGATCAGATTCTTTTTCAAATGGGTATTAACAGAAAATTTATAGACGAATTAATCACGCCGATCACAAGGATAATATACTCTCAAAATGCTAAGTTGGGCGGATTTGCAGGGCTCTCTTCTTTACTAGGAGTGTATGGAGAAGCAATGTATAGTCTCAAGGCTGGTAATGAGGTTTTGCCAAAAAAACTTCTTAAAGCATCTGAGGCTAAGGTTGAATTAACAAGCAAAGTGAAAAGTATTGAGAAAACCTCTAAAGACTGTTTTCAGGTCTTAGTTGGAAAAAAACTTTCTTTTTTTGATGGAGTTATAATTGCTGCGCCACTTGAAGGAGCTGATATAACCTTTGAAGGCATATTAAAACAAAAATGGCAAGCACGTGAGTACCAGAAAATTTACATCCGATTAATGAAAGGTGAAGTGAACTTGAGGTATTTTAATATAGATGCCAATACTAAATTGCCCTCTGTTATCCTCAATTCTAAGGAAGCAGATCCCATAACTCGGTTTTCAATTAATCAATCAACAAAAAGTGAGTCATTGGTGACTATTACCTCAACTGAGCCAATAGGCAATGATCTTGTAAATGATTTATTCAAAAAAGGAAAGACCATTCTAGATCATACTTGGAGAGCGGCATATCCTATTTTCAAAACAATACAGAAGATTCCACCCATTTGCCTTGATAACGGACTATTATACCTCAATGCGATAGAATCTGCAGCCTCTAGCTTAGAATCGTCAACTTTTGCTGCTTCTAGAAGCATAAAAATATTAAAAGAACAATTATGCTCTTAACAAGTTTAGTGATATTTAATATCTGTCTCTTATACACATCTCC
>JAENXI010000230.1 GCA_016649625.1 Candidatus Bathyarchaeota archaeon | reverse complement strand
TTTAATGCAATCCCACCAAGTTTTAGGTCAAGGCTTTTTGTGTGCAACAATGTAATAACATTAAACAGCTAAAAACTGCTTTGCGCGCATTTAGAAGTTAAAGAAGAGCTTTAAGGACCAGTTCATGCACACATTACTTGGTTTAAAGGTAGATTAGCGTGGTCACTGAGCCGATTGAATCGTTGATACCCAAGATTATGAAGCGATATAACAATAGTCCTGTGGGATGGAATGTTCTTAGGGATTATAAGGGAAACTTTCTGGTTTTAGGTCCAAGCGATGGATATATGCTAAAAATGATTCCGCTCAATCCTCAAGAACATACAGGAGTTGGCACAAAGATTGATGATTCAGATGAGATGCGAAGGCTTGTCGAGGGTGCTCCTTCATATGGATTTAGACCACTTTCAACTAAGCAAACTGAGAGAGTATTGAATAGTTTTCACCAAGGAGAGAAGCAGCATAGATTGATCTCCAAACTTTTGGCGAAAAATCCAGTTTCGATTCCAGAGTTGGAGAAGAAAAAACCAAAGGCGGTTTTAGGTGGTCCTTTCATAGGATATCCAGATCTCAGCACTATATCAGAAAGTCAAAGGGAACTAGAAACAAAACTCAAAATCGAGTCATTGAAATTGTTCAAGAAAAAATATCCATACAGAGCTTCAATCTACGGTTAGTCACTTTTCAGTTTTATTGATTTGACTTAGCATGTATTCTCTGAACCATCGTTAAATATCATTTAATGCTGGACGCGCACGTGCGCAAAGCAGTTTTTAGCTGTTTAATGTTTCTTACAATGTTGCACAAAAAAATTTACACCTAAAAAAGCGGTGGGTTCAGTTAAGTGCGTCTGGATTGGGGGTAACCCAAGTCTGCCCGCAAAAACGAAAACTTTAAAATATGATATGCGATTCCGACAGTTCAAGTTGGATGGTTGGGACTCGGAGAAAAACCTGTTCTCTTTTCGCCAGGAGATTTACCCTCTCTGTGGGCGAACTTCGTGTTCAGCGACGTGGCCCCAACCATACCAGCCTACCTTAGGCATGCATCTAAAAAGCCTTCAAAATCTTGTGAGTTTGTAAGTTTCTTGCAAGTCTCTGCTTAGCAAAAAACTTAGTCGTATATCCGCTTATGCCAACAACTACAACAAAAGCTACTCTTTCTTTTGCAGTTTATCTTGAAAACATTTTTTAGCTGCAGCCATCTTCAATTCTCTTTCTCTTGGAGTAGAATCTCCCAAATCTACGCTACCCATAGCATCAATAATTCTGAAAATAGAATTAGTCACTCTGTAAAAGTCTTTATTGTCTAAAGGTTCTGTTGAACCTAAAACTTGCTTAATAATCGACATATGACCCCTTTGAATAGGCACAACTATTGACGTTCTTCGATTCCTACTGAAAATCTCTACCTCATTTTCACCATATCGTATTGGCAATGGACCGTGCCAAAAAGCTTTAGATATTAATTCATACTCTTTCATGGTTGTTTATTCTCTCTTATTGAGGTTTAGCATTACTTTCTTTATTTGTGGCTATTTCTTCTTTTGCATCTCGTTAAGAATCATAAACTCTTTTTTTCAACAGATTATTTAATACATTTATGCATCTCATCATCAATTGCACGTGCATAAAACTAATAATTTACTGGTAAATTAGGGTGCGAATCCCATACTCAGCTCTGGTTAGGTAAAGAAAAATTAGTTTCCAAATACAAAAACCGACCCATTCAAAAAATGAACAAGTTAATCCAATCAAAGTAATTGCGTCAACTTTTGGAATTG
>JAENXI010000022.1 GCA_016649625.1 Candidatus Bathyarchaeota archaeon | reverse complement strand
CACCGTCGTATCTCATTTTTTCTGCCTTCATATACTGATCATAATCTGACCAGTATAACTCTTGAAAAGAACCATGTTTAGGACACTGTTTTTTAATATACACTTTATTATCTTTCTCAAAAATCGTAGCGTCCAATGTTCTTAAGCATTCAGGACAGATACTTTGAGTGGTCTTGATATTCTTCATTAAATGAAACCTTCTGTTTGTTAGTGTGGATGGTTTAAGAATCACAGGCAAATAATAATATTTCCAAACAACTACTACGGTTATTGAGGTGGAGCTTTTTTGTCTGTCAGTGAAAAAACTCGAACGATTATGAAAGAAATGGGATTAAATGCTTACGAAATAGAGGCTATTATTGTACTTCTAGAACATGGCGAAATGACTGCAATGGAAATAAGTCAAAAAACATCTATTCCTTATTCAAAAATTTATGAAGTTCTGAACTCCCTAAAAGAGAAAGGATGGTTGAAAAGTTCTGAAAGTCGTCCATTCAAGTATTTTCCAGTTCCTCCCATTGAAGCTATAACTGCAGTAAAACTACGACTTGAAGATAAATATCAAAATTGGAAAACAGCTATTTCTGCTGAATTACAGCCCTTATACGAGAACAGACAGCTAGTTGAACATCCAGAAATGTTGATATTGCGTGGTCAAGAAGCCATTATGGCTAAACTTGAAGAAATTCTTAAAAAAGCAACAAAAGAGCTGATGTTTGCTGTTCCAAAATTTGCGCAAAATATTATTTCGCAAATAGATCCAATAATGCTTAACTTGCATAAATCAGTAAATGTCAAACTTATGGTTGCGGGAAAAACAGAAGATTGGCTTTTTATAAAAAAAATTTTTGGATTAGATACTTTTCGAACTAGAACTAATATGTTCGGTGGTGGTGTAATTGCCGACGGAAAAGAAGTGATGCTCTTTTTGGGTGAAGATAAACCCAGTTTGGTTGTTTGGAGTGATCATATAGGCTTAGTTGGGTTCGCTCGTGAATATTTCCAATTCCTATGGGATTCATCAATACAAACTTAATTGTGAAAATGGGGGCATTAAATAAAAAAAGAAGGGAAAGTTTTTGAAAAACTTATTTTTCCATAACTTTTTTTGAGGCTATCTCGATATCTTCAGCTTTTATTGTTTTTCGTCCTGCATGCATAGCAAAATCTAAAGCTTCTTTTGCAATTTTTATTCCAATATTTTCCAAAGCTTTAGCGAGTTCTTTCGCTGCTGCCTCACTTACTCTATCTGCTCCAGCTTTTTTACAAAGTCTATGCATTGGAGCTACAGCTAATTCTGAATTTGTCATAAAGACTTCTCCGTAGCTTCTTTTTCTTTTTAAAGCTATATTTAGCCTTTGTGGTTCTTTGGTCGCCTTTAAATCCTTTAAACATAACACTAAACTAATTTTTGGCCCGTTAGTTAAATAAACGAAATTATCTGATATGCAAAGATTGTAATATCCACAATTCGATTAAAACTGAAAACAAGTCAATAGTTAAAGTCCAATAATACCTGGGAAGAAGAAATAAATCATTATGATAACTACTGCAACGATTGTTATCCCTATTGCTATTAGTGCAACTCTTAATTTTGATTTCTTTACCTTTCTAGGTTGATTTGCGTCTGACCGTTTTTTCCTCCATCTTCCCGATTTTGTTCTCTCTCTATCTTTTGACCATTTTCCTTTTTTAACTCTAGGTGCAGGCAAATATTCGACCTCAATTTTGTATTATTTCTTTTTATATTTTCATATTTATAAATTTGCCAATTGAATTAATAATTTAAACTTAACAAAAGGATAATTAATTAATTAAAGCGTAAACTTAAATTACGTCTCTTCTCCTATACGAAGTTGCCTTTGTGCTTTCAAGCTATGGAGGAAAAAGTCAAAAAAAATTGGAGGAATTCCTACATTTGGGAAAAGTAAAGACAGAACAGATTAAAAATTTGGGTAAAGAATTAATGAAACGTTTTCCAGAAAAATTTTCCAGAAACTTTGATGAGAATAAGCATATGGTAGACAAGTTGACAGAAGGAACAACAACAAGGGTTAGAAATAAAGTAGCTGGTTATATAACTCGAACTAATTCTTCGGCTTTCTCTGAATCTCCAGAAGAAGAATCAGATGATGAATTAATAGTTTAGGTTGTTCTCTAGAAGAGAATTTCTATGATGGATGAATACAGGAAAGGCTGGGCATTACGATATCTTCGTGAAGCCAAAGCAGAGCTAGAAGCAGCTAGAACTGTACCTTATATGTCATCTAGTTTAGTACTAGAATCCATTAGGAAAGCTAGAAATGCAATCTATTATAGTCTAGGTGAACCTGCGTTTATAGAAGTTCTTTTGCGTGAGGAAGCAGAAAACTGTAATCCTTCAAATGATTCTATCTTACGTTTTTTGGTTGAACTTGAGTCTGTTGTTCAGCAACTATCTCAAATAGAGGAAGTTAATGGCGAGGCAATGATGAATCAGGCTGACGCATTAGTTAAGGTAGCTACAGATATTGTGGAAACTTTTACTGAAGAAAAATCCAGTACATTTTAATGAATTCTTTTTTTGAATAATATGGTTTATTTCTTTTGAAAACTTAAGTTTGTGAATTAATTTTTTTATTTGAAAATCAGGAAGAATTTTAACATTAATTCTTTATTACTCTCATAGATAGGTTGTGTAGAAAAAAATGGCTGTTGATGTCAAATTTATAGGTTCTCTGCGTAATATAGCTGGAGTAAATAAAAAGACAATTGAATGTTCCAATGGCATTTCGTTACTTTTTTTGATAAATCTGATAATCAAGGAACTTCCAGCCCTCAAAAAAAATTTAGTGTTTCAACAAAATCAAGAATTCAGAATAAATTCTTTGATACTAATAAATGGAACAGAGATAAGTGTATTAAACGGATTAAAAACCAAAATAAATAATGGCGATAAAATAGTTTTTGTCCCATTTATTCATGGAGGCTAACAAAATAATCACTCTAACCACAGATTTTGGTCTTGTGGACCCCTATGTTTCAGAAATGAAAGCAGTAATTTTGAGTATCTCTCCCAACGCGAGAATAGTTGATATCACCCACAATATCTCCAAATTCAACATTCGTATGGGTGCTTTCATTCTTGCTTCAGCTTTGACTTATTTCCCCAAAGGCACAATTCATGTAGCAGTTGTTGATCCTGGTGTCGGGTCTCATAGACGACCCTTGTTGATAGAAACAAACAAAGGTTTTCTTATTGGTCCAGATAATGGGCTTTTAATTTTAGCCGCAGAGAAACAAGGTATAAAAAGAGTTCATGAATTGACTAATAAGAAATTAATGTTAAACAGAGTTTCTAACACATTTCATGGGAGAGATATTTTTGCTCCTGCTGCGGCATATTTGCTAAATGGAGTTGCCCCCTTGACTTTTGGACCCCAAACGAATGAATTAAACAAGCCTGTTTTTACAAAAGTTATTAAAACCCGAAAAAGCCTATTTGGTCAAGTAATGCACGTTGATGATTTTGGTAATATAATCACTAACATAGATCTCGATACATCATATCAAGACCTATACGGCAAAATGTTGAAAATCAACATGTCATCTTCCAAATTAATCCTAAAATTCTGCAAAACCTACTCTGAAGTACAACTAGGTGAACTCTTGGTTACTATTGGAAGTCATGGTTTTCTAGAAATTTCGGCTAATCAAAACAATGCTGGAAAAATGCTAAATATTCAATCGGGGGATAAAATAACTGTGACCATTCCCAGCCAAACTATTATTTGAATATCTCGTCTCTTTCCTCAAAAGATATTTCGATAATATACTGCAACTTTTTTGATAAAAATGATTTTTCAACTAAAGGTATCCATAATCTGATTTTTGTTTTTCGCGTAAATTGATTAAAAAACAGGCTGCTATTGTATTTTACCATCATAAACTCTTTAAGCGTATTTTATATACGTAAATGAAGGTTTGAAAGGTCTTGCTATTAGACGGCATCTATACCTGGATGGAAGATTTTGCATTTCAGTATGGTTATCTAGGCATTTTTTTTATCAGTCTTATAGGTTCTATGTCCGTTGTTGTTCCTATACCTTACACCATTATTATCTTTACTATGGGGGGAATTTCTGGCTTTGAACCGATATGGATTGCAGTTGCTGCAGGGATAGGTTCTTCAATAGGAGAGTTTTCGGGTTATCTTATTGGAGTTGGCGGTAGAAAAGTAATTAGTGATAAATATCGAAAGAAAATGGATTTTTTAATGAAATTATTTAAAAAGTTTGGACCCGTAGCTATTTTTGTTTTCGCGTTAACTCCACTTCCTGATGATTTACTTTTTATTCCTCTAGGTGTAATGCGTTATAGTTTACTTCGTGCTTTTATTCCCGCTTTACTTGGGAAGTTTTTTTCAAATTTAATAATTGCTTATAGTGGTCGTTGGTCTTTAGAAATTATCAGCTCTCTCTTTGGTTTAGAAGACAAAGGAAGTTCTCTTCTTGTTGGATCTTTGATTGGCCTGATTCTCATGATAATAGTTATAATAATTATGTTTAAGGTAGATTGGGAAACATATTTCTCTAAATATGTAAACCCTTCAACTAAACAATCTGAAAATCCAAAAGACGACTCAACCAATATTGCCAATTTGTGATAATCCAATTTTTTAACTTAATCAATAAAACTATGCAACTAAATTTAAACCTGATAACCTTTATTTTAGGATAGGTTAAAAAATTGAGGACAATCGCAGATCTCCATATTCATAGTCGATTTAGTCGTGCAACAAGTCCAAGAATGGATCTGAAAGAAATTGCACGCTTTGCAAAAATAAAAGGGCTACATTTAGTGGGTTCAGGTGATTTTACTCACCCAAAATGGTTTGAGCAGATACAAAATGTTCTGATACCTGATCCAGGAACAGATCTCTATAAAATATCTGGAAATATTAATGACTCTATACACTTTATGTTGACGACCGAAGTCTGCACAATTTTTAATTTTGAAAATTCAGTGAAAAAAATTCATCATGTTATATTTGCTCCAAATCTAGAAGTTGTCGCACAAATAAATGAAGCTCTTAAGAATTATGGAAATTTGGATTCTGATGGTCGTCCAATATTAAAAATGAATGCGCCTGAGTTGGTTGAAAAAATAACAGATATTTCAAATAAGAATATGATTTTTCCAGCTCATATTTGGACTCCATGGTTTAGTGTTTTTGGAGCTTTTAGCGGTTTTAACTCAATCAAAGAATGTTATCAAGATATGACCAAACACATTTATGCAGTAGAAACTGGTCTTTCATCGGATCCTCCAATGAACTGGCGTTTGAGTGGTCTTGACAATTTTACCTTACTATCAAATAGTGATTGCCATAGTTTTTGGCCTTGGCGAATCGGAAGAGAAGCAAATGTCTTTGATCTTGTTCGCCTTAGTTATGGAGAAGTGACTGGTGCAATTAAAAACAAAGAATCCCAACGGTTAAAATTCACCATAGAAACTGATCCGGGATACGGAAAATACCATTGGACAGGTCACCGAAAATGTAACATTTCCTTATCTCCAAAACAAGCCGAACGGTTTAATTCCATTTGTCCAGTATGTCGAAAAAAACTCACTAAAGGTGTTGAACAAAGAGTTAATGAGCTTGCTGACCGACCACTAAATTATAAGCCTAATGATGCTCCTGGCTTTTTACGATTACTTCCGCTATCTGATATCATCGCTTCAGTTCTCAATGCTGGGTCTCCTTCAACTCAAGCTGTCTGGAAAATTTATAATGGATTAGTCAACAGTTTTGAGAACGAATATTCTGTAATGATTGATACTCTAGAACCTGATTTGTTGAAAGTTGCCGATTCCAAAATAGTTGCTGCAATTCTTAAAGTTAGAACAGGTAATTTTAGAGTTATTCCAGGTTTCGACGGTGTATATGGACAGCTTGATTTAGACTCTAATAATCAAGAAAAGCAATCCCGTTTTGGAAGTGTGAAACAAACAAATATTGATGATTTTTACTAAAAAAAATTTCGATGTATAATACTATTAAATTATAACATTTTTTTCTAATGAGATTAGATACTGTTCATTGTTTTTAAAGCAATTTAATCAAAACGATTTTATTCTTTTGTTATACTCATATCCTATATCGACTATAAGGTAGATTGCATTTGAAAGATATTCTTACTAAAATTAATCGCTTGGCAGTAGATAATTTTTCAGCTGAGTATTCAGAGGTACGTGCTCAGAAATTGAAAAAAACTCTACTTACTCTAAAAGAGGGAAGAGTCGAAGCTGCCAAACAAGGTATTGAAAGCGGAGTTGCTTTGCGTGTTCTAGTGAATGGTGCTTGGGGGTTTTCTTCAGTAGGATCATTTAACTTACAAATTTTAAAAACTGCTGTCTCTGATGCTTGTAGTATGGCTAAAGCTCTTAGCAAGCGAATGAAAAATCCCATAAAACTTGCTGACACAAAAGTAATTAACGATAAAATAAGTGTGGATCCTAAAAAAAATCCGGCGACAATAACAATGGAAGAAAAGATAAAGACCTCTTTAGCGATAAATCAATCGAGTTTAAGTTATGATAAACGAATAAAAAGTTGTACAATTGATTATTTAGATCTTTTTGGAACTAATCATTATTCGACTAGTGAGGGTACTTTTATTGAACAAGACAAACTTTACATCTGGTCGAGAATAACTTCTTCAGCTTTTAGTAATGGTGCCTTTACTTTCAGCAGAGAAGAAATTGGATCTACTGCAGGTTATGAAATCTTTGATAAACAACCTCCAGACGTTATTGGGGAGCAAGTTGCTAAACGTGCGGTAACTCAATTAGATGCAAAACCAGTTAAAGGAGGAAAATCTCCTGTAGTCTTGGGACCTAATGTTGTGGGTGTTTTTGTTCATGAAGCTTTTGGGCATCTTGCAGAAGCTGATTTAGCTTTATCTGGTGGTGTATTATCCAATAGAATTGGAAAAAGAATTGGCTCAAACTTAGTTACTCTGTATGATGATGGAACTGTAAAGGATGCTTTTGGTTCATTCAAGTATGATGACGAAGGTGTTCCAAGTCAGAAGACCCTTCTGGTAAAAGATGGGTTAGTTAATGGATTAATGCATAATCGTGAGACCGCTCAAAAATTCAATATGTCTCCCACCGGAAATTCTAGAGGGGAAAGTTTTCGTGTTGAACCTATAATCAGAATGAGAAATACATACATGGCTCCTAAAGATCAATCTTTTGATGAGTTACTCGAAGACGTAACTTCAGGTTATTATATGAAAAGTTTCAGAGGCGGACAAGCAAATTTAGATGGTACTTTTCAGGTTGGAGTGCAGGAAGCGTATGAAATAGTCGATGGTGAGATAGGGTCTCCTGTTCGAAACGTATCCATCAGTGGTAATACTCTTGAAACGCTTTTAAAAATTGATGCAGTGGGCAAGGATTTCGAATTATGGCCAGGAAGATGTGGAAAAGGCCAAACAGCATTTGTTTGTGATGGTGGACCACATATCAGAATTAAAGAGGTGATAGTCGGTGGCAGTGCTTGAAAAAGATAGTATGCTCAGCTTAGCAGATTATGCGGTGAGTTCAGCTCTTCAAAAAGGAGCGTCTGAAGTAGAAGCGTATCTCTATGAAGGGCACTCTACGAATGTTGGTATTGAAAGAGGTCAAGTTACTAAAAGTAACAAAATACTTGATCAAGGTTTAGGAATTAGGGTTATAGTAGGAAAGGCAATAGGTTTTGCTTATACAAATGCTATAGAAAATAAAAACACAATAAACGATGCGATTGCAAGTGCTTTAAATGCTGCAAAAGCTAGTAAACCTGATAAAAACTGGAGTGGCTTTCCAGAAAAGAGTCTGTACGGGTTAGTAGAAAAAACATATGATCAAAAAATCATTAAACTTCACTCAAAAGATTTGGTTTCACTTGCTTACGAGATGCTAGATGCTGCAATTACTGCTGAAAAGAATGTTCTACCTATTGAAGGAGGTGTGAGTACCGCTTTCTTCTTAAACGGCATAGCCAACTCAAATGGTGTGAGAGCTTTTGATAAAGGGACTTATATTGAGTGTAGTTTAGCTGCTGCAGTGAAAAAAAAGAACACGATTACTCCTGTGTGTTTTGAATTTAACGCTGAAAGAACCTATAATATAAATCCTAAGTGGGTCGGAAAAGAAGCAGCACGATTAGCTTTATCTGCATTAAACACTAAAAGAATTGAAACAAGAACAACTAACCTCATCCTTACCCAATTTGCCCTTCAAAGCCTATTATCTAACACTTTGATTAATTCTGTAAAAGCTGATAATGTTCAAAGAAAACAATCTCCATTTAGAGATAAAATAGGTGAACAAATTGGTTCAGATCTTCTAACGATCCAAGATGATGGATTATTAGCTGGCGGTCTGGGTACCGCTCCATTTGATGGTGAAGGTGTTCCTCAACAAAAAACAAATATTATTAAGAAAGGTGTTTTGAAAAATTTTCTTTATGATAATTACACAGCAAAAAAAGAAGGAAAAGAAAGTACTGGAAACGCATCAAGAGCGGGATATTTGTCAACGCCTAACATCGGAACAACAAATTTCCGCGTAATTCCAGGAAATCTGACATCTGAACAATTAATTGAAGAAGTTGATGATGGTCTTTTGATTTATTATCTGCAAGGAGCTCACAGCAGTAATCCAGTAAGCGGAGATTTTTCTGTTGTTGCAACTCCCGCATGGAAAATAAAGAATGGAGAAATAACCCATTCTACTAGAGGTATAATGCTGTCAGGTAATATTTTTGAAGTTCTAAAAAATGTGAGTCTAATTGCGAATAACGAAAGAAAATTGGGTTCGATTATCTCGCCTTGGATTTTAGTGAAAAACGTTCGCATTATTGGAAAATAGCGGTTTTTTAATATTTAAAACATTAATTTTATGCCCAAAAACTTTTTGTGTATTCACCTAAAACTGAGTTATAGATTTTTTTTGTCTTTAAAGCTATTTTTTTCCAATCGTATTTGTCTTTTATTTTTTTATAAGCATTTTTTCTAATATAAGCTCCATATTTC
>JAENXI010000229.1 GCA_016649625.1 Candidatus Bathyarchaeota archaeon | reverse complement strand
AGCAGAATACTATACTGGAGACCTCTTTGAAAGCGACCCAGCATGCGCATACATACCAAAAGTACTCAGAGAAAAATGATTCTGAGAAAATAACTTTTTTTTCTTTTTTAATCAACATAATAAAATAATTGGTTATTCATAACTATGAAAATAGTTTTACCCGCTATTGTTGATTTTAAAAATTGCATATCTATCATTGGAGTAAATTAGTTTCAACAATTTTGAGTTAACCAGTTTAGTATCAAGTTGATTTTTATCATACACTATAAATTCTATATCGTTGTCTTTGATGTAAGTGTGATAGTCTCTAGAAGTAACATCGTGTTCAGAAATGAGTTCTAAGTCAAATAAGGAGACTAATTCAGATAGGTTTTGCATTTCCGAATAATCATTTCTTGAAAAAGATAAAACATCAAAATTACGAGATATTGTTTGGTTTATATCAACTTCTCTAAACTCGTATTGAAAACGTAGAGCATCAATCTGTTTACTTGATAAAGCGCCCAAATTTCCCCATTCTGGCAACTCATCAAATTTGATTGAAAATACAATCTTGTCTTTATCATCATAAATACTGATCATATTTTCTGTTAAGTTATCAATTGTAAAATTAGTCACTGCCCATTTATTATTTTGAGAATTCGAAGGGTTATCCCAAGGATTCTCCCAATTAAGGATACCTGGAACATAAGCTTTTGTAAAAGAAAAAGACAGATCAAAAAAAGTGCTAATATAGAGTTTAACTTCGGTGAGCTCAACATTTTGAGGTGACAAAGTCCAATTTACATTAATTGGGTAACTGTTATTCTGAAATTGGATGGTTTGGATCAAGCTTAATTCGTTGTTGAAATAATGAATTGATATTTTTTTCGGATAAATTTGATCTTCAAAAATAATTTCTCTATTTAGCCGGTAAAGTTCAGAAATATGTTCTTCTCCATTAATTTTGTATGATATGAAGTCACCTGCACCCGAGGAGTATGATACTCTTTTCCAAACACTATTTATTGAGACATAATTTTCTCCAGAAATTGCTCCTTTTGACTCGTAAGTTCGTACAAGAGTTAGTGGATGTTCAAGTTCATATGCTAATTCCAAGACAGATTCTGCAATTACATTTCGGTCTACAATAGGATCAGTCTCTGCAAAAATTGATTTTCCCGAATAAACACCAAACCATGAACCAGGTACCTCGGTTACAACTACTGTTGTAGGTCCAGGATAGTTATCTCTTAGCCAAATTGCTGCATCATATCCTTTTACATCTGAGGTTGAGTAGAATACACTTCCTTCCATGATTTTCCCGTATACGACTCCAAAACGAAAGATGAAAAGAGAAAAAAGAAGAATAATTATCGGATAGACAATTATTCTTATTCTATGTTTTTTCCATTTTTTCCCAAAGTTATTATTGAATTTTAAAACTCTATCTAAAATAAAAACAAAAGAGACTGCAGAAAAAACTGCGATTGAAGGTAAAAGGTAATAAACAAATCGTTGATAAGGCAAATAAATTCCCACAAGATATGATTGAGAAAAAAATAATGGAACATAAAATGCCAAAGATAATAGCAAGTAGAAACCTAAATTTCCCCGTTTTCTGAGTTCAATAAAGGTAAGTATTATTCCAAAAAAGGCTAAAAACAAGATAAAACCAAAATTTACAATAAATTCTTCAGCTGAAACTGCTGGAATCTGGAAAAGCATTGTTTCTAATTGAAAAAAGACTATATCTATGAAACTGCCAAGATAAGGCAACAGAGGTATCAAGTAATATACTGAAAAAGCGATTGCCCCACCAATTAATGCTGCAATCCAAGC
>JAENXI010000228.1 GCA_016649625.1 Candidatus Bathyarchaeota archaeon | reverse complement strand
CGTCAGATGTGTATAAGAGACAGCTATAAGGATTTGTGTTATAGTAGCTATTTTGGAAAGTTATTTGATTAACTTAAAATGATAAATTTAATGTGGTAATTTATGAGATTGTGGATGGTAAATCCAAAGGTTATGTGTAGGCAACATCTTCTTGGGGAACATGTAGAAATTCACATGTTTATTGGAACTATTAATCTTCAAAAGAAAGTGAATGGATACTTGGAAAAGGGATTACTGGAAATTCATAATTTGTACCATCGTCATGAGGAACTTGTTAAGGAGATGAAACGAAGAGGGTATAATCACCGCTCAGATCTGGATGAGAAATGGAAATATGCAAAAAGATTAGGTAAAATAGATAAAATAAAGAATATCAGAGAACTATCCAATCGATGTACAAGATGCAGAAGTAGGATCTCAAAGGAAACAAAATATTAGAATTTAATAAAACCCCAAAAATGGGATTATTATCTTCAAACCTGAAAATTATACAATTAATTTTTAAAAACTGAATGGTTTCAATTAGGTGATTTAAGACCCATTATCTCAGTTACTTTTTTGAGTTTGACTATAACAAATGGTCTTTTCGGAGAAAATGAATTCCATCCTTCCTCTTTTTTTAATCCATGAACTGCAAGAAAGTTTGGTGAAAGTTTTTGATTTCCTGTTTTTGCTATTTTGTTTATAATTTTAGTTCTTTCATCAGAATCTTTTACAACCTCCAATTCACCTCTAAAAACAACAAAATTGTAAGAGCTTAAATCTGGATTATACTTCTCAATTTCAACACAAACTAACTTATCTCTTTCAAGTAATCTCATTTTTTTACCATAATCTGTAAAATGAAAATAAAGCGATTCATTTAACCAAACATACTGGAAAGGAATCAAATACGGGTACTTATCTCCTTTAAATGCAATACGACATATCATTTGTTCATTGAGAAGTTTTTTTATCTCGCTTTTTTCCATTTTAGGCAGTTTAAACACAGTCATAATAAGTACCACTCTATATAGTCTGTTTTGTTATTAAAAAATTTTTAATAAAAACTAACAAATGATTAAATAATAAAAGTCAACTGTAGTTTTTCAAAAGTGTTAAAAGAACATTAAACAAATATAGTGTTTTATGAATGCTGAAGAAAGAAAGGAAATAATAGCAAAATCACCAATTTCTTTTGCCTATCTAAAACGCTTCAACACAGCAGCAGGAATCCTGCACCTAATACAAGGAATACTAATGCTAAGCCTAGGCACAATGCTTGAATGGGAACGAAATCTCTACACGTTCTACACAAAAATCACAATTACACAAGGTCCACCACTTGTATTTGAAGTGGTTCCAGACCCTCAAGTAATGATTACTATTGGATATATTGGAGTTATTGTAGCCTCTTTTCCATTAATTTCCGCTTTAGCTCATTTTATTATAGCATTCGCTAAAAATGACAAATATAATGAAAACCTCAAAAAAGGCATGAATCCATACCGCTGGTACGAATACGTATTCTCAAGTTCAATAATGATAACACTAATTGCCCTCTTTTTAGGAGTATGGGACTTTTGGTCTTTAGTGATGATTTTCACCTTAAATGCAATGATGATCATGTTTGGATACTTGATGGAAAAACTAAACCAATATACAAAGAAAACTGACTGGTCCGCATTTATACTGGGCACTATTTCTGGTGGACTTCCTTGGGTTGTTCTATATGCTTACTTTATTGCATCGATACTATCAACAGGCTTGGAGGTTCCAACCTTTGTTTACGCAATAATATTTGTGTATTTCATTGTTTTCAACATATTTGCTCTTAACCTGTCTCTTATACACATCTGACG
>JAENXI010000227.1 GCA_016649625.1 Candidatus Bathyarchaeota archaeon | reverse complement strand
GGTAAAGGAGCTGAAAACGGTTTATTAATTAAAGGTGGAGATTCGCTAGAATCTATTAGTACAATTAATACGATAGTGTTTGACAAAACAGGTACTTTGACTGTTGGTAAACCTAAGGTTTCCGTAATCTATTCAGAGAAAAGTTTAACGGGATCAGGTTATGACGATAATGATGTTTTACTTTATGCCGGAAGCGCAGAGATGGGTTCAGAACATCCACTTGGAAGAGCTATTATAGAAGAAGCAAATCAAAGGACTATAGGTCTCGAACCATTGACTGAGTTCGACGCTGTTCCAGGGAAAGGGATTAAGACAAATATAAAAGGGAAGAGTGTATTGATAGGTAATGAAAAATTAATGATTGATAACAAAATCTCAATTAAAGATTACAAAACTAAATTTCAGGAATTTCAGCAACAGGGAATAACCACTATCTTAATTAGTATTGATAATAATATACGGGGGGTTATAGGAATCTCAGACAAGATGAAGGATCAGGCACCTTATACTTTAGATAAATTAAGAGAAATGGGAATTGAAAGTTACATGATTACGGGGGATAATATGCAAACCGCATTAAATATTGGAAGTCAACTTAAATTCGACAAGGCCCACATTTTAGCAGAGGTTTTACCAAATGATAAAGCCTTAAATATCCAGAAACTCCAACAATCTGGGGAGAATAGGATTGTAGGGATGGTCGGTGATGGCATAAATGATGCTCCAGCATTAGCACAAGCCGATGTAGGAATTGCTATAGGTACTGGAACTGATGTCGCTATAGAAACGGCCGATATTGTTCTCATGAGAGGAGATCTTAGAAATGTTGTCTCAGCAATTAATTTATCTAAAAAAACTTACAAAAAAATGATAACTAATCTGTTCTGGGCTTTTATTTATAACATTATAGGTCTTCCGCTAGCAGCAGGTGTTTTATATGGATTTACGGGGGTTTTCTTACCACCATTCTTAGCAGCTATTTTCATGGCAACTAGTTCCGTTTCAGTGGTGACCAATTCGCTTTTCTTGAAAAGATATGAACCAAAAACACCTCAACAAGTAGAAGAAGAAAAACTCTTAATCTCCCAAGAAAAGGTTGTGGATCCTGTGTGCGGCATGGAAATTGATCCTAGAAAAGCAATTGAATATGAATATAAAGAGAAAACTTTCCATTTCTGCAGTGCTAACTGTGAAGCTCATTTTAAACTAGATCCTGAAAAGTTCAAGAATTATGATAACACTGATCCAAAATTGATGCAAGTCAAACCATCTCAAGAAAAAGAAACTCTTGGGCAAACTAAAATTGAAAAAGGAAAAATGGAAGTACAAAAAAAAGAAAATAAAGAGGAATTAAAAATGGGAAAATTAAAATGTGTAGAATGCGATACAACACAAGATTTACCAATGCATTGTGGTCAAGCAATGCATAAAGAGGGAGACCAATTGGTTTGTTGGATGGGCGCTTCTTGTGGAGCTCAACCAATACCTGAACATCATGGTAAACCTATGGATATTATCGAATAAAACAATAATAATTATTTTTATCTATTTTTTTTATGTTAATTTAAAGCGATGCTTTCAGAACGTGCAAACTTAATCAATCCGTAGCTGATCAATTGATCATGGCGACACTTGTTATCTACATGGCAATATGTATATATAAGTAACTCAAAAATTTTGGCTAGTTTTCTGAGATTTTATCTATATTCTACAATAAAAAATTATTAATATCAGATTTCTTTACTTTTTCTTATGAGAAAGGAAGATTTAATCGAACCCTCTCAATCTTCATTTGTAAATGAGAGATTTGAAAGAAGCCAATATCAAAAAACTCAAACAGAGTCGTTTAAAACGGGGACCACTACCGTAGGATTAATATGTAAGGATGCTGTAATTTTAG
>JAENXI010000226.1 GCA_016649625.1 Candidatus Bathyarchaeota archaeon | reverse complement strand
GGTAGATCTAATGGTAACACAATAAGTGATATGAGGTTTCCTGTAAGTCCACCTATAAAGAAGATAAATAAATATTCGGTCAATGAGAAAAGTTCTTCTGATCTTAGTCCAAAAATAACTAGAAATAGCATGTTTCCAAAAAGATGAGCGATATTTCCATGAACGAAGATAGATGTCAAGATTTGATAATAAAATCCGCCATAAATAACTAATCTATTAACTTGACCAAATCGATATATCATCTCTGGATCCGTATTGAAAAAATTTCCTCCAACCAAAGATGTAAAAATATAAAATGCGACATTTAATGCTACAAGAATATATGTTGGCATGAATTTCTGACTGTTAAACATCACATTTTCATCTTGAAAATTTATTAATTATTTTTCGCAAAATCTTTGATGAGCTATCTAATGAATCTTCTCCAAACTTTTCGATTTTGATTATGTCAATATTTACCGCATTATTGCAACAATATTCTTTCACGTTTTTTTCCATAGTTTTTTGATCGTGTCCTAAAACAATTAAATCAGGTTTCATTTTATTAATGACTTCTGCTATGTCGAGCATCTCATAGCCAAGGATTGCTTTATCAACAACCTTTAATGAGTTTATTAACGTGCGTCGCTGGTTTTCAGGTATTATAGGTTTTCTTCCCTTAATTTTTTCTACTGTTCGATCTCTGGCAACAATAACAAAAAGTTTAGCGTTTTTACCTCCTGCTTTTTTGGCTGCCTCTAAGAACTTGACATGTCCTAGATGCAATAAATCAAATACACCTGAAGCTAGCACTACTTTTTTTTCTCTGCATTGTTTGGCCAATCGAAATTCACTAATCCCATCAATTTTAGTGCGTCTAATAATCCTTCACAATAAGCGATCGAAGTTAAACTTGTTTCAAACTTCTTCTGATCCCGATAATACTTTGCATCTTTCAGATAATCCTCGATATATTTTATGATATTATTAATATTATCACTGGTTATGTTTATTTCGTCGTTTATTTTAATATCTTTTAATACTTTTTCTGCTGAGATTATATACTTAGATACCAGCTTTATTATGCTCATGGTTTTTATTCCTTTATTTCTCGAGGAGCTCCAGCAAAAGCTACTAGAGCTTCAGCTTCCATAAAATGAAGCTTTCCTGGAAAAATTAAGCTTTGTGGAGGACCACCAAAATTAAAATCAAGTAACTGTTTTATGCGACCGGCTTTTAAGATTTGAGACGAACTCCCCACTCTTGCTAATCCAACTACTATGGTCTTGGTGGTTACTATTTTTTGTTTCCTTTTCTGTTCAATATTTAAAAGTAGTTTTAGAGCATCATTGATGCTTAAAAATTGTTCTTTTTTCTTGTTTATGTCCAGCAAACATAAAGTGTGTAGTCCAAATTTTTTGTTTTGAATAATTACTTTATATGGAGTTTCTGAAAAATTGTATGGAAACGGTATTGTCACCGTTTTTCCAAATTTATAATTATGTAAACCTGACAACCCCATTATTGCTGAAATTATGGATGTTCCGTGAATGATACGGGTTTGTATTTTGCGTTTTTTTGCTTCTAGTCTTAGTGTGATGTGGGTTGTAGCGATTAACGGATCACCAGGAACTAGAAACACAGTTTTTCCTTTTTCTGCGGCATTTAGTATAATTTTGCCGTTTTCCTCTTCTAGTTCATGTCTTAAAAGAATATATGGTTGTTTTCCAGATATGATTTTAAAGTTATTAAGTGAAAAATTAGGCATTAGATTTGTGTAGAGTTCAATGAACACGTTTTCTGCGCTTTTTACTTCTTTCAATCCCTGAATGCTAATTCCATTTTCGTCCTCAAGACCTAGACCCACAAATACAAGTTCTTTCATCTCTTTATTTCCAGTTATTAGATAATTTGCCTATATTTTTAGTTGCTTAATTACTGCTTCTTTAGAATCTTGTATTATTTG
>JAENXI010000225.1 GCA_016649625.1 Candidatus Bathyarchaeota archaeon | reverse complement strand
GGAAAATGGAGTCCCAACAGATCCCAGTAAAATCATTACCAAAGTAATGACCAAGTTGAGTAACATTGGCATCTCTATTCAGAACTTTAACTTTGCTCTGTGCTTCAATACTACTTGCCTTGGGAGGATACTTTCTATTCGTAGCATCCGAAGCACCAAACTTCTTTTTGTTTGGAGACCTACAAAAGAATGCAATACTACTGTTTATTGCAGGAGGCTGCTTGATTATCGTCTGGATTATTGCTTGGTTAATAAGTAGAAAAATGCCAGAACTATAAAAACAGAGAACAATTGTTTGAAGCTTGCTGGATAAGTCACCTTTAATCGGAACTAACCCTCGCGAATGCGCGCGCCATTAAAAAGAAAATGGAATTAAAATATTGATCTGCAGATAATAACTGACAAAAAGGGATTGAAAGCAATATTTAATCGAGAAATGGCACAAGCAGATGATCAAATATTGTCAATAACAACCTCGATTAAAGAAGAAGCAACTCTAACAAAACCACTAAAAAATATAGTGCTAGTACAAAAAATCTCTAAGGATTACAAAGCAATAAAGAATATCATCGACAAGAATATGGTTAAAACCTTTTCGAAAATGTATTTCATCAAGCCAAAAGCCAATGAAATAGAATGCGAATCCATCACGCTCTGTTATGACTCATTCTTGATCGCAACTACAAAATATAATATTGAATATTACCAAAATAAAAAATATCACATAGACTTGGATGAAAATATTGCAGAAGTAATAATTTTTGATCACAACATAAAACCTAAAGAGGTAAATGAAAAGTCCCGTATAATGAAAAAATCAAAAAAAGAAATCGTTATCGAAAGTAAAGAACGAGTGAATTATGAAATCACAAAACAACTCACAATAAACAGAAAGGGAAGAATAATAGATCGTAACGAATTACCTTCAGCCCCATGCGAACCTAATCCTGTAAAGTTTCTCGACGAATATAATACAAATGTAAGGCATCCTGAGGTCTATATGTTGGATATTCTTAAGAAAGCGGTTATGAAGAGACCCCCTAACGTTTCAGAGGTTATAAACGAAAAATTTCAAGTAACTGAACAAGTCTTGGTTTACACGCCAATTTACGAAGCCAGATGTAGAAACCTGAACTCGTATGAAATAAAAATTATTCCTGTAAGTGGCGTTACAGGAAAAATCTTTGCTCTTTGATTGCGCGCGCATAAATTTTAACTTTTTATGGTATTCCCTGCTTGCTTCGAACTTTACATAGGTAATTTGCTTGTTGGTTGCTTTTTGCCTAGGTAATTTTGGGTGGAACAAAAAGGTGCAGTTAAAAGACCCCCAACCCAAAAAATACATTTGCTAATGTTGCTACTGGAATTTTCTGATTTTAAAGTAAGTCAAAGCTGCGAACAATGTGGCTAGACCATAAAGTATTATGGGTATCCATAGAAATTCGAGTCTAACAAGATTTGTGATATTTCTGCCAAAGCCCCATGGTAATGGAAGATATAGCCAAGCGTTGAATGGGAACACAGGTTTTTTCATGTTATTCTGGTATGTATCTATATGATTAGTTTTTTTATTCGTGCTCGGATTTTGAATAATGTTGTATGTTTTTTGTGCATAATGTTTTTATTTGAGTCGCGACAAAAAACTACGGAAAACGTATTTGTGTGTCTCTTGTGAATGAAGAAAAGCGACAAAATACAGAAAGTTTTTGTTCACGATCAAGACGATTTCTGTACCTATTCAAGGGTTTATTATTCGGATTCCGAATATGGATTTTTGCTCCTGATACATATTTCAGATTCATATGAGTTAAATTTGGTCTCCGAAGAAACAATGTTAACGCGACAATGTTTGTATGAAAATTTGGGGGTTCAGGTTGGTATCTAAGGAGAAGGTTGTTCAGGCCGTTTTCTTGGCTTATTTGCGGGTCGAAGGTAGGATTACCCTTCCTAAG
>JAENXI010000224.1 GCA_016649625.1 Candidatus Bathyarchaeota archaeon | reverse complement strand
TATCGAATGGGATAAAACAGTTTTTGATGGTTTAACTACCGTAAAAAATTATCTTTGGCGTTAAATTGCGTTTTAGCAGGAATTCTGTTTTTTTACGAAGTTAATCGCAGAAAAAAAATTTTTGACCGCTCAACTATAGGAAAAAAATTACTTTAATGCATTAAAGTATGCTTCAATTGGCTTGGCGTTTTAAGATAAAGCGCTAATGCCAATGTTTTCGTGTTGAAAACCGAAATATAATTCATCTTGGATCTTTGGCGATGTGGGAGGATTTAATTTTAACCTCTCTCTCGAAACTAATTATTGTTCCTGTTTAATGTTTTATTCTTGTTTCCTGTTTTTTCATGAAAATGTTAGGTTAATTGAAAACAAACGAATCCGCCAAAAAGCTTTAATTCCAACCATTGAATCCATTACATTATGTTTCCTGAGTTGTTGATTGGATCTTATGGTATTACAGGACTTCTTGTGCTTTTTCTGCTTTTGGTTATCGGCATCATTGTCATAATCTTTGTAGCTAAAGTGGCATTCTTTGTTCTGCCTGCCGCAGTAATTGCCTTGGTAGTGTGGTGGCTCACTGGAGGCAACGAGGTCTATGCTGGAATAGCATTCCTAGTCATAGCTGTAATCTCGTTAGCAAAACGATAAAACCTAAAGTTCGGACACAAAAAAAGAATATGAGGTTTTAGAAGAGGCAGCGGAGCTTATTGAAACATAAATACTTTTGGAATAAACTATTCTTGTTTTGAATTAAGGTTATTTGGCGAGGGCTCTTGCTATAAAAGACAATGTGATTCCCGTCCACTCCATTAGGGTATGTCTGGCTATGACCGCTGCTAATTCTTGAGTTCCTATTAGGGTAGCTATTAGGAAAAGAAATGAAATGATCCCAAATCCAGCTCCTAAACCAATCAAGATTTTACCGAAGAATACATTCCTTTTGATTATTAAGTAGCCTCCAATAAGGACAGCAAACCCACCCAATGAAGATATTATAATCAAAATCAGAGCAATTACCTTCGCTATGGTAAGAATAAGCTGGTCTTCGACCAAAATGGATAATTTTTGAATTATTAGACTGTAAGTTCCATGTGGACCTTGTTCTCCAGAAATGATTAGAAGTACACCAGCAACAAACGCAATCAAAGCCGCTAAAAAATTCCTCTTATCAAACAAATTTGCAACCTCAAGATATAGACCAGTCTGTCACTAACTAAAACTAGATAATAATCAATTAAAACTATTGTATTAGGATGTAGACCTAGGTTTTTAATATTCAAAATTTAGATCAATATGTCCGGAGCTTTTATCCACAATCTGGGAGGTTTACTTTTTGAATAGAAACCGTTTTGAAATAATCCAGAAAATACTGGTTGAGACTAAGGAAAAAACAGCTGTTGTTTCTTAACTGGGGAGCGTAGGGTATCTCTATTAAAAAAGGGTGGGGTAACACCATGTTAGAAGTGACTGACGAAGAACAGGTTTTGAATCCGGCTGGAAAAAAGCTGAAAACTAACCTGAGAACCTCATTTCTCCTTTAGTTTTGAGTCAGTTTCTTCCCAGCACTTGGAACGATTAGCGCAGGCACAAACGTCAGAATGTTGCTGTAGGCTCACAGTCACACACACTTAACTCTGTCAATGACCATTTATGGGATAGCTCAAATCATGAACGTAGGAATGAGGGGTAGATAAGTATGAAAAGTAAAGAGTTTATTGATAAAGATGTGTTTGCATTAGACGAGAAAATCGGCGAAGTGAAGGAAATTGAAATAGATCCTGAAGATTGGAAAGTAACTCATCTTGAGATTCAGTTGACAAAAGAAGCAGCCAATGAAATACTTGGAGCAAAAATAGCAATCCGCAATATGTTGGCCATTTCAGCTCTAGAGAAAGGAGTTGCACGTTGGACAGAACAGGGACTGCACTTAAAAGTATCAAAAGATCAGCTTCACATGTACC
>JAENXI010000223.1 GCA_016649625.1 Candidatus Bathyarchaeota archaeon | reverse complement strand
CGTCAGATGTGTATAAGAGACAGCTTGTGAGGGAATTTTGTGGAGCCGTTCTGGTTCTCTTTGTTTTCCATAAAGTAGATTGATTTAAGTTTTCTTTTTGTGTGGATTTGTGATTCATAACTGCTATATTAAAAGTGAAAAAATACGTGAAAGGATAAGGTGGTATATGTTTTGTTGTCAAACCAAGAACAAGTTGACTATTTGATAAATAGTGAACAAGCTTGTGTTGAGGAACAGATTGTATCTACAGGTATTGAGCTTCTTGATAAGGAGCTTTGTGGGGGGTTCTTGAAAGGTCAAAGTATCCTTCTTGCTGGGAATCCAGGTTCTGGTAAAACAATATTTGGCGTTCAGTTTTTGGTTGATGGATTACAAAAAGGTGAACCGGGAATTTTTGTCGGTTTGGTTGAACCCAAAGAAGATTTTATGAAGTATATGTGGCATTTGGGTTTTTACTTAGAAGAATATGAAACAAAAAATCAATTTCTTTTTATTGAGTCTCTGACAGCAATGGACCCAGCTGAACTTAACCTTCTAGTTGACAAGATTGTAAACTCTGCGCTGAAGATGGGAGCCAAAAGAATTGTTATTGATAGCTTGACAGCTATGGAGATTGATTTTAGTTCAAGAAAGGAGATTCGCGCCTTTTTACATAACCGACTTTTAAGAGCTCTAAAAAAGGCTAATTTGACTGCAATAGCAATAGTCGATGTACCTTATGGTGAAGAGAAAATTGGATCTGGAATTGAAGAATTCGTTTTTGATGGAATATTACAGCTTACAGTGAAGAAAGAAAAAGGATTGCCAAGAAGACAGCTAACTGTGAAGAAGTTTAGGGCCAAGGAATTGTCTTTTGTTGATTATGATTTAATTATTGGATTAGGTGGAATTGTTCTTATTTCACCTTTTGCTTCAAACCCTTCTGGAACTGTTGGTGATCTGTTTTTATCAACCGGAATTGAAGGTTTAGATGATTTACTTGGAGGAGGTTTTAGAGAAGGTACTCTTTCAATTATTATGGGTCCTTCAGGTTCAGGTAAAACTCAGCTATCTTACAATTACGTTTTGGAAGGTGCTCAAAGAGACGAATTGAGTCTATATGTTTCATTTGAAGAATCTGAAGATCAGATAAGAAAGAATATGCTTGGAATTGCTTCATCTGATTTGGTTTACGATGTTCTGGTTATTTCTCAGGGAATTATGGGACAAACACCCTATAAACTAGTTGAGACTCAAAGGGGATTGATTTCAAGAGTAAAACCCAAACGTATTGTGTTGGATGGTATTAAATCTCTTAATAGAATGTATGGTGAAGAATATTATCAGATGTTGGTTAGGAGCTTAGCTAATCTATACAAAGAGACTAAAGTTACTGCAGTAATGACTGCTATTGGAGATGTTTTTAAAGAGAGTGAGTTAGCTACTCTGGCAGATAATCTTGTGTGTCTTGATCTTAGAAAAGACGGAAATCATTTTGTTCGAGAGATTGGTGTTGTAAAAGCAAGAGGAACAAAAATAAGTGATGAATTAAAGACCATTTATTTCTCAGAAGGCGGAAAACTCTATGTTGACCAATAATCCCTCTTAGAGATTTTCACAACCCCTGTTTATTGACATCTCTTATTGAAGTATTAATTAGTATTTTTACTTCATAACTGATTTTTTACTTAAATGCGAATAAGGCTTTGATGATTGATAGACATAGATTTCTGATAGCTAAAAAAGCATATGTTTGTTGGGAATGCCAAGGAGTCATTGAAAAAACAACTATGTGTGTTTGTAGTAAAGTTAGCTTTTACCACGATATATGCTACTCTAAGCTGAGAATATTATTGCACAGAGTATATGGTTTACCCCAAACAACAATGAGTTCATCAGCAAAGCTTTCAAACAAATGGTCGCTTGAGAATTTTCCAAAAGAAAGGACACTTTAGTTTCTTCTTAAGTCTTTTTGTGAAAGTCTATT
>JAENXI010000222.1 GCA_016649625.1 Candidatus Bathyarchaeota archaeon | reverse complement strand
TGTATGTCTGTACAACAAAACTACAAAAGAGACAAAAAAAATGCCGAACCTACAAAAACAAGTACAAACAAAACTAGCAAAAGGCCTACTTGACCTTATTATTTTGCAGTTTCTAAAAAACCAGTCAATGCATGGTTATCAGGTTATAACCAAGATAAGAAAAAGTTTTGGTGTTTATTTTGGTCCTAGCACCATCTATCCGCTGTTAGCTTCAATGGAAAAGAAAGGTCATCTATCGAGCGCATGGAATATGGCAACTGATCACCCCAGAAAAGTATATACCATCACCAATGAAGGCCAAAACATGCTAAACTTCACAGAAAACTCTCTAAAACTGATGTGTAGACAAATAGGCTCAGATACTGCTCAAACAAACAACCCTGAACTGAAAATTACCCTTAACCCTCGAAGTTTAGGAAGATCAATTTCTACTCTAAGTTCTTACTAATTCTTTTTTTCCAACCGTAAATTACTTCATGTATTTTTACCATTTTTCAAATACGCAAGGGGCCTCCTATATATTTGAGATCTAGATGGAGTAGTCGTAAATAACAATCCAGATTCAATAATCATAAATCAGTTATATCTAACCTACCAACTTCTCGACTATTAGAAGCGAAAGAAATCAAACTATGTTACATTCGAGGTTAATAGATTGAGACGTTCAAAAATTGAGATTTACATGGAAATTTTATCAATTCTATCCCAAAAGGGCTTATCTAGAATTACTCATATTATGTATGATTCAAACACCAATTGTAGTTTACTCAAAGAAAACCTGCTCTTTATGATAAAACAAGGATTAGTAGAAGAGAGGTCTGTTAGGCACGATAGGGTTGCTTATTGTATAACACAAAGAGGTATTTCTGTTCTTAATGCATTTAAAGAGTTAAGAACGGTTCTTCCAATAATTGAGGAGACAACTACTCAAATTCCTATCTATGGTTAGATTCTTTTTAGCAGAAAAGAGACTGGGCGAACCCCGTCTGTACAACAAGTAATTATTTCTCCTTTTTTAAACCAAGGAAAATTTCCGCCATAAGCTAAAACTGAGAGATCTTTAAAGATATCGCGCCAAGCCCATAAACAAAAACCTTGAGGAATCTCACCGCAATTATCGACAATAAATTCTTGCTCTTCTTCGAAATGGGAACAAACGCCAAAATCTTTTCCTGTCTCATAATTAATTGGGGGATTTTTGTATATTTTTTTCGGATCAATTTTTTTTAAAACCGTGATTTTTATTTTTGCCATTTTAGTTTCTCCTCTATTATGTTTTTGAATGATTTGTCTATGAGATCCTCATTCTTTTATTTGGCAATGTAAGATAAGTGTTGTTTGAAAATTTTTGTGGGTTTGGTTTTGTCTTCTGTTTTTAGGAATTGATCCAAGTTTTCCTGAATTTAGAACTTATTTAGAGAAAAATATTGAAAATCACACCTTTTTTTATTGGTTTTTTAGCGAAAAAACTATATGTTCAATAGATCAAAGTGGGTTTAATCAAAAAGGGTTTTGGTTGAAATTGTTTGACGCTAAAGTGTTTATTGAAAAATCTTTGCAGGAGATCCGGGAGTCAGTTGGAGATAGAAATGTGATTTCTGCTTGTTCTGGTGGAGTTGATAGTACGGTTGCTACCTTTTTAGTGCATAAGGCAGTTGGGGATAGGTTGGTTGCGGTTTTTATTGATGATGGTCTTAGGAGGGAAGGTGAGCCAGAATTTGTTGTTAGAGTTTTGAAAGATTTGGGGATTAAGACCAGGTTTATTGATGCTGAAGAGGAATTTTTTAAGATTTTCGCTGGAAGAGTTGACGCTGAGGAGAAAAGAAGAGCTTTTAGGCATGAATTTTATAGTGTTTTAGGTAAGGTAGCTAAGGAGGAGAAGATTTCTGTTATTGTTCAGGGTACTATTAAGGCGGATGTTATTGAGACAGTTAAGGGTATTAAATCTCAGCATAATGTTTTAGAACAGAT
>JAENXI010000221.1 GCA_016649625.1 Candidatus Bathyarchaeota archaeon | reverse complement strand
GCGTGCCCACGTCGAAGGGGATGGGAGCATTCTGATGCACCTTTTTCACGTCAACATTTTTGACGTCACCAGTTTTGCCGGCGCAGGCGTGCACAACAGCGTCTGCCTCAGCCCTAGTTTCGATTCGTTTCTTTTCATATTCTGCCTCAACTACAGAGTTCAGGATTTCAGCCTCAGCCGCTAGTTCCCAGTATGGGGTGGGCACGAAGCTGCGGATTGTCTTCTCTCTTGTGGTCAGAAACTGGAGGGCGGGTCCCTGCACTCGTCCCGTGCTCAATGTGGAGTATCTGCCGCTCCAGCGATGTGCCGCCAAAGTTAAGGCTCGTGAAAGGTTTATGCCGTAGAGCCAGTCAACTTCATGTCTGGTTCTTCCAGCTTCGATAAGCGCAAAATCGAGGCGGGAAAGAGGCTCTTCGTAGGCTTTTTCCAGCTCGATTTTCATGAGGGTAGAAAATTTCATCCTTTTTGCCGAGGCGTCCTTGTCTCCGCAGGCGTACTTCAGTATGCAGTATCCGATGAGGCTTCCTTCAATGTCGTAGTCGCAGGCGGACATGAACTCGTCAGCGTCACTGGACAGCTTCGAAAATGTTTCAACCCAGTTACGAATCGCTTTTGCTTTTCGCTCTGCCTGGTGCCGCGGTGCCCACTTGAAGTCGAATACGGGGTAGCTGCTTCTTTTTCCTCCGTCTTGGACGATAGTGTAGAGGTGCCCGAGAGCCGGAACAACAACAAGTTTTCGGTCTCTTTGAGCAACAAAGTAGGGCACGCCGTTTTCCCTGAGAGCTTGGGGTTTGCCTTGGCGGTCAAGGGCTTGGGCTATTCTTTTGGCGGCATCCGGTTTTTCGGTGACTATTAGCGTATACTTTTGACATAATTGTGTAACTGACTGTTCTGTACCAGCTTTGTTCTTTGTTGTTTCTGGAGACATTGTACTTAATCCAGAATCGGGATGAGAGAGACCACATATTAAATCTTTCATTCCAGGCGGGTACTGGGTCAAATTATTTTACCTAGGAGTGTATTGAAACTTTCTAGTTGGTACTTTGTACTGTTATTGGTCCAATTTGTAAACTGTGAATCTTAATGTACGGCTTACCCATAAGATAATCTAATGTTGCAGGGTTTTGTTAGGAAAGAAGAGTCTATCTTAATAAGAGACGCAGTGTATTATTAATTAGTAGAATTCTCTTAGCTGATGCTGACAAAACAAGTTTTTGTCGTTTATTTCGAGTTTTCTATCCTTAAATAATGGAAAGGGGAGAAGTGAAAAATTGTCTATGTATGGTACTCAATTTAAAATGGAACTGAAACTTATTCGAAAATTTGAGAAAGCAGGAGCAACTTCTATAGAAAAAGCTGTAACCTTTGAAGAAGCTAAATTAGACATTAAGGAACAGTATTGGCTAGGCTATTTTGCAGGAGTTTTCCTTGGCAAAATAAAGAAAACTAAAAACCATCGGTACTACCTGTAAATGCAATATTGAGATTTCAGTTAATTCGATGACTAAGCAGGTTTATTAGGTTATATAACAATGTTATATGCGGGGAGCTTATATTTCTTAGAAGGGGAGATTTATTGTCTGCTTGTGAGAAAAGGATTGAGATAATGGAGAAAGAGATCCTTTATTATGCAGGGAGAAAAAGAGTTCTTGCTAGAAGAAGATATTTTAGGCTTCTCAAATCCTGTAATAAAGAAGTTGGATTAGAAAAACCAATTTATCTTAAAAGAAGTTAGATAGCAGAAATTACTTGCTTTTTCGTACATATACATTCTTGAGTTTGTCAATCTGGCTTTGATAACACTTTTTGCATTCTTCACCTAAGTCCTCAAGTGTTACAGGTTCCAGATGTACCTCATAACCCAATGATTCGTACTCTAAAATAATCTCACTTAATCTAGGCTCATCAATAGTAGTGCGTTTAATCCATCCATCTTTCTCCAGTTGTTCAGACATAAAGTCATCATGATAGAAA
>JAENXI010000220.1 GCA_016649625.1 Candidatus Bathyarchaeota archaeon | reverse complement strand
TCTGAGTCTTACTGGCCTTCTGATGCGAAAACCGCTATAAACGTAGAACAAGCACCACAACCAACACCAGAACCAACTCCAACACCCGGACCAATGACCGACACATACCTTGCCGGCTCAACAATCGCCATACTCGCTGGAATAGCAATCGCAGTATTCCTAATACTTCGCAAAAAGTAAACACAACAAACAAACAAAATCTAATCTTCCCCCACTTTTTTTGGGGTAAAAAAATCAAACATTAAATTAATAAAAAGAGAAATATGTGAGCTGAGAGGATCTTTGGGCAAAAAATCACAGTGTAGTTGTTTGTTCATTTTTTTTCTCTTTTTCTCCTAAAAGATTAGCCTAAGGATCCCAGCAAACCCTAACAGTTCTAGTTCATTAAAAAGACTGTTACCATCATAAATTGATGTGGACTTGACCCTACTAATAGTCAAAAACCCTCGGGTCCTCCAATATCAATCATCATTAGAATCCGATTACCAAATTATGAGCTAATCTAATTATTGAACGCAAGAAATTTTAAGAGATTTACAAAAAGTTCATATCATTTAATATGTTGTCTTTTTAAGTGTGGTTTTATTGTCAAAAATTCTTGTTCTATATTATAGTCAAAGTGGAAATACCGAGAAAATGGCTAATGCTGTAGCTGAAGGTGCAAAAAGTGTTGTGACTTCTGATGTAGAGCTTAATTACCATGTCGAAGCCGATGAATTAGTTAATTTTGATGCTATAATTCTTGGAGCCCCAACTTATCATCATGATATGCCTATTGATATGAAAAAACTTTTTGAAACATCGGCAACAAACGGAGTAAATCTTAAAGGAAAAGTAGGTGCAACGTTTGGATCATTTGGATGGAGTGGTGAGGCACCTAAATTATTACTGGAAATTATGAAAAACAAATTTGAGATGAAAGTTATTACCCCTCCATTATTGGCGAAATATGTTCCAGATAAAATTGCCCTTGATAACTGTCAAGGTCTTGGAAGGACTGTCGCCGAAACCCTTATTCCCTAAGATTAATCCTTTAAAAATCGGAGTAATGAACAGATTTGGCCTCAAAGAATGAACTAGTCGAATTCATCAAACGTCAGATACTTATAGAAAAAGAAATTGTTCAATCATTAAATGAAGGTCTTTCGGATATTAAAAATCCTCCAGTTAAAAGTGTTCTAAAAGGAATATCTTTAGACTCCGTAAAACATGCGCATCTATATGCAGCAGCGGAAGTACTTTTGACTAAAGTTTCTCCAGCTATGCAGCAAGAGAATCTCGATACTCAAATAGGATTAGTAGAAAAACATATCCATTTGGAAGAAAACCTGATTAAGAAACTGGAAAAAATTATGCCTACCATTCAGAATAACAAGGTTAAATTTCTCTTAGATTCAATTTTATCAGATGAAAAAAGGCATCATGCATTGTTAAAACAAGTATTAGACATTATTGTTCATGGAGAAACCATCACAGAAGATGATTGGTGGCAATTGTTATGGGAAAATGTGCCTTTTCATGGTGCCCCTGGCGGGTAAGCACAAAACTTTCTATACCCTCTCACTCGTAGATGTAAACAGAATGGCCACAAATTTGGGTTTCATCATTCAATTCTGTTTTCACTTTTTTCCATTTAGGTAAAAAATTATTCAAGTCATATTTTGTTAATTTGTTTTGTACTTAAGATTTTTCAAATTTTAGATTTTAAACCAAAATAGATCTGAATTCTAATTATTGATAATCTCTACCGAGGAATCCCGCGTATTCTTGACTAAATCTGTTAAATTTTTTAAAATTGAAGCTAGTTTTTTGCCTTTACCGGTTAATTCATATTTTTTTGGGGTTTTTCTGGTGAATACTAGTTTCTTACCTTTCAATCCTCTTAGATATTTGTAAACTCTTCTAACTGAAAGTTGAGCTTTTTTAGCAATTTTCTTAACTGGAAAACCGATGCTGGGAATACTTTGATATACACTTTGTTCTCTTGAATTCAAGATCTCCTTGTTG
>JAENXI010000021.1 GCA_016649625.1 Candidatus Bathyarchaeota archaeon | reverse complement strand
AGACCCTGGGAATCTTGGGTTGTGGAAAAATTGGACAAAGAGTAGGAGAACTTGTAAGACGTGGTTTTGACATGGAAGTATTAGGATACGACATATGTCCATGTTTTGAAACAAACATTAAAATGGTAAACAAAGAAGAAGTGCTCTCCAAATCTGATTATATCAGCATCCATACAGGGGGAAAGAGTGTAATTGTTGGAGAAAAAGAGTTAGCCTTAATGAAACCAACAGCTTACCTAATAAACACTTCAAGAGGCAATAATGTTGACACAAAAGCATTATACAAAGCACTTAAAGAAAAAAGAATAGCTGGAGCAGCCATTGATGTTTACAATGAAGAACCCAAATCTGAAGGCGCTGAATTCAAAAGCGAACTTAGCAACCTTGATAATATAATACTTTGTTCACATTTAGGTGCATCCACTGTCGAAGCTCAAAAGGAGACTTCAATGGAAATCGCACGAGTTGTAATAGGATATCTCCAAGGAGGAGATTTTACCAATTCAGTTAACGCTGGAGAGAGTATTGAACTAGAAGAAAAACCTGTTTACCCATTATTTATCCATCACCTTGACGTTCCTGGAGTTTTTGCTAATATTGATAAACTTCTAGCTGATAACGAGATAAACATTAGAGCTAACTATTCAAGACAAATTGGAAAAACAGGTTATGCAATTTCAGTATATGTAGTTCACAAAAAAGTTTCTCTAGAAATGATAAAACAATTAAGGAAAATTGAAAACATTCGCAATGTAAAAGCATAAATTAGTTCTAGATGTTAAAAAATTGATTGAATAAAAATAAGTTTCATATTTATCTCTTTTAGTCCAAGTCATTTGTTTGTATTTTTGAGCAGGATATATATTCAAGTTTTTTAGTAAAAGAAAAATATGAAACTAGGAGTTCTATTTTCAGGTGGTAAGGATTCAACTGTTGCACTACACAAAGCAGCAAAAAACCACACAATTGTATGCTTGATAACTATAATTTCAAAAAATAAAGAAAGTTACATGTTTCATACTCCAAACATAGACATAACAAAGATGCAAGCTGAAGCTCTAGGAATACCAGTAATTAATTCAAAGACAGAAGGATATCCAGAAGAAGAACTTAAAGACTTGAAGGAAGCAATAATCACCGCAATTGCAGAATTCAAAATAGTAGGAATAGTAACTGGTGCACTAGCTTCAGTTTATCAAACCCAACGAATTCAGAGAATATGCGATGAATTAGGGATTATATGTATTAATCCCCTATGGAAAAAAAATCAAGAAATTCTTTTAAGAGAAATTGTGGAAGAGGGTTATAAAGTTATAATTTCTGGAATTTTTGCCTATCCACTTACTGAAAGTTGGTTAGGAAAGGAAATAACTAATGAAATAATAGATCAATTAGTAAGTTTGAATAAAAAATTTGGTCTAAGCATCTCAGGTGAAGGGGGAGAAATTGAAACAACAGTTTTGGATGCCCCTCTTTTTATGAAAAGAGTTGAAATATTAGACTATTATATTAATGCAAAAAACAACTCTGGAGTTTATACGATTTCAAAAGCTCGATTAATATCAAAACATTCAAAATAACAATATAGTAACCAAATAAAATGCAAGTTTTTTTTCAAAAACTAGATTATATTAAAAGTTAAATGTTTCTTTAAGGTATTTTAGGATAAGGATTTGCGAGACATGGTAAGAGAGTTATCAGCAGATAAAATTAGAAAAGAATGCGACACAAGTTTTATGCATTGTGAAACAACAGAAGATTTAGAACCTTTGCTTAAAATTATTGGACAAAAAAGAGCAGTAAAAGCATTAGAATTTGGTTTAGGCATAAAAGATCATGGATTTAACATTTACGTAGCAGGTTATCCAGGAACTGGAAGAAAAACTGCGGTTAAAAATTTTGTTGAAAAAATTGCTCTTGCTGAACCGTCTCCTTATGATTGGTGTTATGTTAACAATTTTTCTAATCAATACGAACCAACTGCAATTAAATTGCCCTCTGGAAAAGGTAAAGAATTCAAAGATGAAGTAAAAAGTCTAATAGAAAACATACGTACATCATTGCCAAAAGCTTTTGAAAGCGAAGATTATGCTTCAAGAAGAGAAACAACGGTTCGTAATTTAGAAAGACAAAGAAAAGAACTTATAGATAAAATCAATATCAAGGCTAAAAAAGAAGGATTTTTGATCCAGAATACAAAAGTTGGTTTACTTTTAGTACCAATAATTAATGATAAACCTATCACACAAGAAGAACTACTAAAATTACCACAAAAAACAAAAGACAAAATTCAAGAAAAACGAGAAAAATTAGAGTCTGAACTAAGAAGTGTGATGAGACTGTTTTTAGATATGGAACAGAAGATTCAAGGAGAAATAAAAAACCTCAATCGAGAAGTTGCCTTGTACGCTATCGGACATTTAGTAGAGAATCTAAAAACAAAATACAAAGAAAACAAACAAATAATCGAATATTTAATAGGGATTCAAACCGATGTTTTAGATAATTTAGCCCTATTTGTTTCAAAAAGACAACCACAGCAAAACCAAACTCAATTACAAATGCCCTGGATGAAAGAAACTCCTTTTAAAAAATACAAAGTTAACACAATCATTGATAATTCAAAGATTAAAGGCGCTCCGGTAGTAATAGAATTTAATCCTAATTATCAAAATCTCTTTGGCAAAACTGAAAAAGAAGCTCAATTTGGAGCTTTAATAACAGATTTCACTATGATCCATGCTGGAGTCCTTCATAAAGCAAATGGAGGATACTTGATTATACCAGTTGAAGATCTACTTCGAAATCCTTTTGCATATGACGGTTTAAAAAGAGCTCTAAAAAATGAAGTAATAACCATAGAAGAACCCCAAGAGAGATACGGTTTTATTAATATCAAAAGTTTAAAACCACAACCGATCCCATTAAACGCCAAAGTAATTTTAATTGGGGAACCAAATCTTTTTCGACAATTATTTGCTTTAGATAAAGATTTTACTGAATTATTCAAAGTAAAAGCAGAATTTGACACGATTATGGAACGTACAGAAGAAAATATTAAACAATATGCGGGATTTGTTTGTACTGTATGTCAAAAAGAAGGATTAACACACCTTAATAGTTCGGGTCTTGCTAAACTTATTGAATATAGTCAAAGATTAGCTCAAGATCAAGAGAAATTATCAACTAGATTTGCTGAGGTAGCCGATATAATTCGTGAGGCTAACTTTTACGCTAAACAAGAAAAAGCTAAAGCCATTACAGGTGATTTTGTAAGGAGAGCTATTGAAGAAAAAATCCATCGTTCTAAACTCATTCAAGAAAAAATTCAAGAAATGATCAAAAGAGGATTAATTCTTCTCGATACTGAAACAGAACAAGTTGGACAAATCAATGGCTTAGCAGTTATGGGTATTGGAGGTTTTGTATTTGGTAGTTCATCCAGAGTCACAGCAAGCATAGGATTAGGAAGGGATGGAATCGTTGACATTGAAAGAGAAGCAAAAATGGGAGGCCCAACCCACACAAAAGGTGTTCTAATATTAAGCGGATATCTTAATGAGAAATTTGCACAAGAAAATCCATTAAGCCTATCTGCGAGACTGGTTTTTGAACAGAACTATGGGGGAGTTGATGGAGATAGTGCATCTAGCACAGAGTTATACGCAATCTTATCAGCAATATCAGGTCTACCGATAAAACAAAACATAGCAGTGACTGGCTCTGTGAATCAAAAAGGAGAAGTTCAGGCAATTGGTGGGGTTAACGAAAAAATTGAAGGGTTTTTTGAGATATGCAAAATAAAGGGATTAAGTGGAAAACAAGGAGTTATGATCCCTGAAAGTAATGTTCAGAATTTAATGTTAAAAGAAGAAATAGTAGACGCTGCAAAAAATGGAAAATTCCACATCTATTCAACAAAAACGATTGATGAAGGAATAGAAGTTTTAACAGGTATTAAAGCTGGAGAAAGACAAAGAGATGGAACTTTCCTAAAAGACACTGTAAACTACCTCGTCGATAAAAATTTACGAAAAATGGCAGAAAAACTTAAAGAATTTCCTTCAGAAAGCATAAGAAAAAAAACAAGACAATGATATAGATAAACTTATCAAATAATTAAAAAAATTGATATTCTAAAGTATTAAGTAAGAAACTTGAAAAACGAATATGGTTTTCAAAAAATACTAAAAGTAAGAATATAATGTGGATTTAAGTTTCTTAGAAGAAGAAACGTTTCTTTTTAGCAGCCTGTTTTTTAGATTTGTTTACTGTTTTTTGTTTTTCAGCAGGATGATTGACTATTGCGGTTATAGTAACGCCATCATTTTCTTCAGATTCTGCTTCTGTGATAGAAGGAACTTTCTTTTTTGATGTAGGAGCTTGTTTTTTCTTTTTTATCTTCTTTGGAGGTTTTGGTGCTTTAACAGTTTCTGACTGCAATTTAGACGCTAAATCATTTTTCTGTTTTTCTAAGGTAGAAACCTTTTTCTGCAATTGTTTTTGCTGGGTATCTAATTCTTCAATGATTACTCTTTCTTCGAGAATTAACACGTTATCTTCGAGTTTCTTTTGTTTCTTTTTCAAAGATTGGGTTGCTTCTTCGAGTTGAGCTCTTTGATTGCGTAATTCTTCAAGTTCTGAGCGAGCCATTCTTCATCAAAACTAACAATACAGTATTAAAAGAATAAGCTTATGAAGTAAAAATCTGAATTCAGAATCTAATTAATAAAGTTCAAATTGAAGGATTCTTTACTGAAAGTTATTAAGAGCAATATGATTGCTATCAAGAATAACAAGGAGTAAGAGATTTGAGTTATAAAGACCGAATGCATCCACAAGTGAGCAAAGCAGAAATTGAAGTTTTTAAAGCATTAAGTGTTAATGGTTTAACTGGTGGAATGGTTACACAAAAACCAATTGTATTAAAATCAACTATTCCTGATTTTTGTTGGTTAAATAAACGTAAAGCTGTTTATCTGGACGGAAAACAAGTGCATTCCAATGATAAACAAAGAGAACGTGATGAAGAAGTAATTGAATTAATGGAAGCTAAAGGATGGAAAGTAATGAGAATTGAATATGAAGCTCCTCTTTCCAAAAAGGATTTAAAAGAGACCGTGGAGAAAATCAAAAAATTTGTCAACTCAACCGATGAATAATTCCAGATATTGGCTAATAATCAAAAAAGAAACAAAAATTTATTTTTGTTTCAAAAAATAATATTTAGAAGAACGCAAGAAGTAGAAAATAATATAACCTAATTTAGGTACAAGTCAATTAGGTTTTATTTTGGGTGATCTGATTAAAAATTGAGAGAGTATTAATGTAACTATTTTGTTTTACTATCGGCATTTAGAAGTTCTATATTATTAAGTGTCCCTGTCTTTCCTAAGGTAAGCTGTCTTTCGCCTCTAAAAACAGATACGCGCGCATTTTCAATTTGAACTTTGTCTTCTGGAGCCACAGTTTCTATTTGTTCATTCCACAAACAAAGTTTGATTTCTCCAGTTTCATCTGATAAAAGGGCTTTTGCGAAACTAGCATGATTACCGTATCTAGTTACAACATATTTAGGTTTAGTAACCTCTAAAACTTTGGCTTTTAAATTAATATGAGTCATACCTGCCCTCAAATCTCTAATTAGATGAGGAGAATTTGATCTTGCTCTTTTTGCCATTCGTCTCCTAACTACTTCAGTTTCCATATATGATTGAATAGGATTACCATTGAGTTTTAAGAAACCATCAGACACTGGAAATTGGGCTACGACTTCAGAGTCAGCTGTAATCAAAAAAATAATTTTTCCTTTTGCTTTTCCTCGACAATTAACTAAGAGAGTACCGCATTTAGCGTCACCTTTTTCGCTACTTGTTAATAATGCTTGAAAAAAATCGTCTGGATTGACTTCGTATTTTACACAAAGAAAAGCTAGATATTCGCCTTCTGTTTTTTTTTGCCGCAATTCTTTTCACTTTCCAAGTTAAACACAGATAAACGTGTCAATAGTTTGTAATCAGAACAATCCAGAGTAAAAAGTACACTGATATGTACATATTGGTTTTTTCTCTAAAGAATCCCGACTGTTGCAATAGTATGCGTTAAATCATATATTAGTTTGACTAGAAATAACATGATTTTAATAGAAATTATTATTATGCCACAGCTTTTAACCAATTAATATCATTTAAAAAAATCGAACTCCTATGTAAAGTTACAATATTTTTTCTTTTTGTATTTCTAATGTATAATTTGAGTAAAAAAAATAATTTTTTAATCTGGACTTCTCATAATAAAAAAGTTAAAAATTTAATAACTAATTCAGAACGTTTTAAGGATTATACTTCTTAATCGATTATGTTTTTCTAGAAAACGAATTATCTTCATAGAGACTGATACAATCGGCTCATCGAACAATCGAGTAAATACTAGTGAAAAAACAAACACAAAAATACCCAAAAAAAATGCTTGAATGAAATTAATTGTACCTAGATAAAGAATAGCAGAAAAAGTAATCAAGGCACTTATTAAACCCATAAAAATCGATCGAAGCACAAAATATAGTCTTTGTGTTCTAACAGATGTGTTGAGAATTCTTAAGACTGAGTTTTTTCTTTTATCACATTCCAAGTCTAATTCTTTCTTAGAAACTTGACCTAACCCTTTGTCTACTTTAAGTGACTCACATACCTCATTCATTAGTATTCTGTCAAGTTCATCTTGCATGGCTTGAATCAAAGCATCGTCAAGATCTAAATCAGCATGTGTCAATATTCACTACTCTCTATCCATAACAATCAAAATATAACAATCACCTACTTATTCCAGTTTCGCTAGCTGAAAAAATTGAATTTGCCAAATAAACAATGCCTGTTATTATTTAGCAGAATTTGCACCAGGATTCTTTAAAAAATTTTGAACCCTAAAAATAAATCATAACAATAAATTGATATCTTAAAAAATATCCAAAAATTCTAAGCAAAGTTATTCAACATTAAACCATACATAGGCGATAATATTTTTATATTGGTCAAATAAGTTTATTGATTGAGATTTGATTTTTCTTGTTCGGTTGTGGCTTTAAGTAGTATGAGAGAAAAAGGGGAAGAAATCAGAAACAGATTACCACGACTTGTTATGAGTCTAATAATGGGAATTATTTTTTGGATGTTAAGTGTGTTTGTACCTCCAACTCTTAATGAAATTACGATTCCCGGTATCGGTACTCAAGCTTCATTTCTTTTATGGGTTCTAATGATACTAATTATGGGGATTTTCTTGATTCGTGTTTTATCTGATGCCCTAATTTTAGGCGATATACTTACTGATGTGTTTGTGGGTAAATTGGGTATTAAGGAAGAAAGATCGCCTAAAAGAGCAGCTCGTGAAGTAGTGTATATCATTGTCATAGTTCTTGTGGTGACTGCAATGTCTCCGATAATATCCACTCTTGAAGAGTATGGAGTTTACTTTAATGCAATAATAACATATGTCGGGTTGGGACTTGTTATTGTTTTTATTTATGATATAGGAAGAATTCTTTACACAATTATCGAAAATAAAGCTGAAGCTATTGCTAATCAATTGACAAAGCCGAAAAACAACAATAAAAGGGACTGAAATGGACACCATAGTCATTATTTTGCTTCTAATTTATGTTTTAATAATTCTTATCTCCATTCTGGGACTTACATCAATGTCTGTAGCGGCATTAATTGGTGCTGTTCTTACAGCATGGTTTGGGATTCAATATGGCATATTCGATTATGAAGGGGCAGTGGGTTTTGTTGATTTTCAACTTTTGGCTCTATTAATAGGCACCATGATTGTAGTAGAAGTAGCTAAAAGAGGGGGATTATTCAATGTTTTTGCGCTATATGCAATAAAAATTTCTGGAGGTCACCCAGCTAGACTTTTTGTTTCAATCTGTGTTGTTTCTGCTCTTGTATCAATGTTTCTAAGTGATCCAACTGCAATGTTACTTGTCGCTGCTGCTACTGTAACAATAACTAAACTCCTTAAGTATGATCCAACACCTTATTTTCTTTCAGCAGCTATCATGATAAATCTAGGTGGAACAAGTACGCTAATTGGGTCTGTAAGCAACATGATTATTGGACTTGAAGCTGAAATCACTTTTTTGGAATTCTTGAGTTTTCTGGGTATTGGCGAAATCATGTTATGGGGTATAACAATTTTAGCTCTTTATTTCATTTTTAGGTCACGTCTAGGGACAAAGAAATCGCTTCCAGAATATGATCCCATGGAAGGGGTCAAAGATCCACAAATTTTTTCCAGATCAATTATAATTTTAGTCCTTTTGGTAATTCTTTTCATATCTGTAGATTTGATAGGTGTAGGACCTGAAGCTGTGGCTTTAGGATGTGGAATACTTGCCCTGCTGGTTTGTCGAGTTGATCCTGCAGAGATTTTTAGAGAATTAGATTGGGAAACAGTTTTCTTTATAGCTGGATTCATGTTTATTGTCGGAGGGTTAGAACAAACACAGTTTTTGGGAGATCTCTCTACTCAACTTTTTGATTTTGCCGGAGGCAGTTCTCTGATAGCTACCCAATTGACATTATGGGTTAGTGGAGGTGCAAGTGCGTTCGTTAGCAATATAGCTGTTGCTTTAACCTTTACTCCGATTGTTAGTGCTCAAGCACTTTCAGGATTGAACATAGATGCGATATGGTCAGCTCTTATATTAGGTACAAATCTTGGAGGAGCTACTACGCCATTTAGCGGTGCGGTTATGATGATGGCAGTTGGAACATTAAAAAGAGAAAAAATAGAAATTCATTTTTCTGATTTCGTAAAGGTGGGAGTAATCACAACCTTGATTCAGTTAGCTTTTTCGAGCATCTACCTAATTTTTAGATTCGGTTTAATGTAATAGGAACTTGAAAATATGTGGAAAGTTAAAAAGTGGTTTGAAGAAAAAACCGCGTCAAAGAAAGAGTATGAGCAGGAAAAAAGAGAATTTATTATGGCGATTGGAAAACCGTTTATAACTTTGAAAATAGAGTTGCCTAATGGTTTTGATGATCAAAGATTTGCTTTTTTGAAGCTAGAAGATGATTGCGAATTCATTGATGAGATAAGAGAACATGTCAAGAAACACTTGCTTATTAAAAAGGAAATGAACAAGCCAGTATATCCTAAACCTGAAAAAAGTAAATTGAAAAAAGAAAAATCTAAAGTGACTAAAACCTAATTTGAACAATCAAGGTTTACCTAAAAA
>JAENXI010000219.1 GCA_016649625.1 Candidatus Bathyarchaeota archaeon | reverse complement strand
TTGTAGGATTGTGTCAATTGGTGTTTCAACTGTTGGAGGTTCAACTGGTGGAGTTAGTTGACTAACTGCATCCTTTATTTTGGATAGTTCTCTTTTTGCAGTTTCTAGTCCATTACTAAGAAGATGAATTTCACTTTGGTAAATATCTTCTTCAATCTCTCCAACTGCATGTTGAATTTCGTAGTTAGTAAGAAGTGACTCCAAAATTTTTACTTGGCCATCTAGTTCTTGGGTTGTGTTTTGCATTTTTGCTAAAAGAGTATCTTGCTGCTTTTCGATTTCCATTATTACAGCGTGGATATCATTGTTGAACGCGTCATGGGTAGTCTGAGAAATTCTCCCCGTTTCGAATAAATTGTCTAAAGCTTGCTTCTTTTTATTAGCCATCTCAAATTCTTCGTTTAATCTATTAAATGAGTGTTTCCATGAAATCAAATTTAACACCTTATCTGTTTCTAAGCCTAAAAGACAAAATAACGTTTGTTAACATGCACATATATCTCTAAATAGTAAAAACCGATTAAAAAGCAGGGTAAATGAAGATTGAGCATTTAAAAAGTCAATAATTTTAGATGAAATATATAACTAAAAAGTGTAATTTTTTTACAATGTACTTGAAAAATATCAAAGTTTTTTTATAGAAAAATGTTGATTTTTACAAAAAAATTCCGATCTAAAAAAAAGAACCGTTAATTGGTTAAAAAAGAGTGTTGTTTAAAAAAAATAGAAAGACTGTAGCCAAAAATAGTTAAATAGATAAAAACATGGTTTTTATTAACTTTTAAATCGAAAAGCTAAAAAAGCCCTTTCTTGTCTTTCCTTAGATCAACAACAAATAGTCAAGGGCCCGTAGCTCAGCAAGGCAGAGCATCGGACTTTTAAGCTGAAAAGCAGAGAAATCCGAGGGTCACGGGTTCAATTCCCGCCGGGCCCGCTGTTAGTCCAATTTAAGATATCTCAAACAATAAGAGTAGAGAAAAGGAAGTAACTAAAAATTTTTGTTTTTTCAATTTTATGATTCTAAAAACATAATTTATTATGGTTTAAAATTTTTTTTTTAAAAACCTTGTGAAGAAAAATAAACTCCACTTAATATAAAACTGCTAAATGTTCACATAAACCAATATTTTTGATTATATGATAACAATTAGCAGGTTGTAAAGGACATATGAAAGAACAGCTGATAGAGGAGCAGACAAAATCCAAGCCCAAATAATACTTCGCATAGTTCCCCACTTAACTGACTTTATACCCCTTGTCATACCTGCGCCTAATAAAGTTCCACTAGCAACGTGTGTAGAACTCATCGGAATGCCCAGATAAGCTGCTGAACCAAGAATCAAAGAACTAGATAAATCACTTGCAGCTCCTTGATATGGTCTTATACGAGTTATCCGTGTTGCCATAGTCTTCACGATTCTCCAACCTCCAAAAACAACACCCGAAGATATTGTAATGTAGGAAAGGATTATAACCCAAAATGGTACCACAAATTCAGAAACGTGACCATAATAAAGCAAAATCATAGTGATTACTCCCATCACTTTTTGCGCATCATTAGTGGCATCTGTAACTGAGAATAAAAAGGAAGCAAATATTTGAAAACGTTTAAACCGCTTATTCATCTTGCTTGCTGAGTGGCTTCTAAAAATCTTGATAATAAACCCAGTAATAGAAAAAGCCACAATAATCGCAATAAATGGCGAAGAAATCAAAGGCAAAATCACTTTATTAACTATCCCTCCAACTTCTATTATCTCAAATCCACCAGCAGCAACCCCAGCACCTATTAATCCACCAATCAAAACATGCGTCTCAGAAATAGGCAAAGAATAAATCCACGAAAAAACTATGTCAAAAATTAAAGTTCCAAGCAGAGCTGCAATAATAACCTCACCAGAAGCAAACCCCTCAGTTATAATACCCGTTCCAATCGTCTTAGCAACAGCAGACCCAAACACCGTCATACCAATTAAAGAACCAATCGTAGAAAGAACAATAGCTTGATTTGATTTAACAGCTCTTGTTGCAATTATTGTTGCCGTTGCGTAGGCTGCGTCAGTAAAACCAGTCCAAAACCCAAAAA
>JAENXI010000218.1 GCA_016649625.1 Candidatus Bathyarchaeota archaeon | reverse complement strand
TCTTGAGGTGTTAAACCTGTATTTAGAGTTGCGAGTGCGTTAGTTGTTTGTGACGGAAAAATACTAGTTAATGGAAAAACAACACCTTTATTATTAAAAGAACTAAAAAAATCATTTTGGGTTTGGGATTTCGTAAATTGAGTTAATCCAAAACCATCCAAAATAAAAAGTATAACTTTGTTAACATTTTGTTTTGGAATAATCTCATTAAATCCTTTGATCCTTGAGCTTTTATTTTTGAGTTTTATATTGAACAGATTAAGTATTAGAGAAGGTATGTTGGATATGCAATATTTTTCATAGAATGGATATAAGAAATTGTTTTTTTTTAATTTCTGACTTTGAATAGTTTCGAAAATTTCATCGAACATGGTTATCAACTTTTTTCTATTGAGCAATGTGCAAATTTTGAGATAAAAAGGAGAGAAGTGAAGAGATTAAACCTCTTTTATTAAAGGATTGGAAAGTAAATTTTGTGCAACTTTTAAATCATTTTGAGTGTTGATGTTTAGAGCTACTTCTTTTTTGTCCAGCAAATAAACTTCTTCTGTTAATTCTATTTCATTGATTTTCTTTCCATTAATGATGTTTATCCCAGCAGGTAAGACTTTTTTTCCATCCAAATCAAAGGTATATGCTCCACTTAATTCAAGTTTCTTTCTTGTTTTTAGTGGAACCACAACATTTAAAGCAGATTTTCCACAGGTATTGAATTTTTTTACAATTAAGTCAATGATCTGACCTGAAAGTAATGGAAGATCAGAACCTATGATTAATACTGTTTGTAGTTTTAATTTTCTAATAGCGTATGCCATATCGTAAACGTATCCTTTTCCAGGAGTTTTGATTATGGAAACTTGTATTTCAGATAATAGTTGAGTAGTTTTAGGTGTATTATTGCTTACAGCAACTACGATGGTATCAATGCTTTTAGCGTCCCTAAGTCCTTTGAGTACGTATTCGATTAAGGGTTTGCCGGCTAATTTAATCAGAGGTTTCTCTTCAGAAATATTCAAACGAGAACCTTTACCGCCAGCCATTACTAATGCAGTTATACCCATCTAATCATCGCCAATAATATAATAATTGATGTCATTCGTGAAAGTTCGTTTGTTGCGCCTAATACATCTCCAGTTATGCCTTTGAAATGATTATGAGAAAGAAGAACTATGAAGAGGCTTGTAATTATAGCTGTCAATACTGTTGCGATTCCAACTATTCCTAACAGAGTTAAAGCTATTCCAAAAGAAAGCGCTAAAGCAACTACTAATCTGAGGGATCCTTTTTTACCGTGCATTGCTTCAAGGAAAGGAGAATTCATTCCTTTATGAACTGATTTACCTGCCCAAGATCCTATCACCATCGAAAGCTTAGCTGAGATCTCAACCACAATTACACTTTGGATAATAATATTAGAGGTTAATTCAGAGAAAGATAGAGCAGTAACTAAAAAAGTCATAATACCTAAAGATAATCCACCTGCACCAGTCAATTGATCATGCATTATTTCGATTTTTCTTTCCGGTGACCCGTGAGCCATAATACCGTCTCCAAAATCCAATAACCCATCAGTATGATGTAATCCTGTAATAATCAACAATAGTCCTAATACTAATACACCAACAATAGAACCGGGAAGAAAATAAAACAGAACCCAACCAAAAACACCTGCTAATAAACCAATAAAGCCGCCAATGAGAGGAAAAATAAACATGTTTTTCGCACAATCAGTTAACATATCTTTATCCATACTCAATGGTAGGACTGTTAAAAAAGAAAAAAGATTTTTTAGCTCTTTAATCATTTGAAACGATCACCTCTTGGTCATAAGTAGTTCATAGTTCTTTTCAATTTCTCGAAGAAGCATATTCTTTGTAATCGCACCACTTAATTTAGCCATAGCTGCTATTGAAGCACCTCCAGCTCCAACACCTTCTTTTACAATACCGGTCTCATATGCTTTCAAGCCAGATAATTTTGATGATTTAAAATCTAAATCAGCAGCTAAAACAGGAACATTACTAATCTGAGCGACTATTCCTCTAATATCAGATGAACTATCTTGTATTATCCATCTAGTGGTTCCAATAGCTACATTACATAAAATTTCCGGAT
>JAENXI010000217.1 GCA_016649625.1 Candidatus Bathyarchaeota archaeon | reverse complement strand
CTCTAGAAGACATTAAAAACGAACAACAAGCATTTGCAGATGCAGGGGTGCGTGCCAAAAAAGCAGGTTTCGACGCCGTAGAAATTTGTGCTAATGCCGGCTACTTAATGACGCAATTTATTTCTCCAAAAACTAACAAGCGGACTGATAAATATGGGGGCGATCTTGAAGACCGCCTAAGATTCCCTATAGAAACATTGGAGTTATTAAAATCTAAGCTTGAGGATATCCCACTTGGTTATAGGATATCCGGAGATGATTTTGTACCTGGTAGTAATACTTATAAAGAAAAAGCCGTTATAGCTAAAAATCTATCTAACTATCTAGATTATCTCAATGTGACTGGGGGATGGCATGAAACTAAAACCCCTCAGACAACTATGGACGTTCCAGAGGGATGCTATTCGTATTTAGCAGAAAATATTAAGAAACACGTTTCTATACCCGTTTTTTCTTCAAATAGAATAAACACAGCTGAATTAGCTGAGAAGATTTTAATGGCTGGAAAAGCTGATGCGATATGTATGGGTCGGACTTTAATCGCAGATCCATATCTTCCTGAAAAGGCAAAGAGAGGTGAATTAAGAGATATAATGAATTGTATTGGCTGCAATCAAGGATGTTTTGATGCCATCTTTAATATGCAAGCGGTAACATGTTTACGAAATGCTAGAGCTGGAAAAGAAGCTAAGACTGAGTTAAACCCACTTGAGACTAAGAAAAAAATCATGATAGTTGGAGCCGGTCCTGCAGGATTAGAAGTAGCGCGTGTTGCGGCTATGAGAGGTCACGAAGTGCATTTATATGAAAAGGACGATAAAATTGGAGGGTTGTTAAATATAATATGGATACCACCAGGAAGGAACGAGTTTAAAAGGATGATAGAAAGCTATATATACTGGATACAAAAATATAACATTCAAGTCCACCTGCAACAAGAAGTAACAAGTGATAAAGTTAAGGAACTAAATCCAGATATTGTATTTGTTGCTACTGGTTCCACTCCAATTAAACCTGATATTCCTGGAATTGAAAGAGATAACGTATTTTGGGCAAACGATGTATTCAAAGGAGATGCTCCAGTAGGGCGAAACAATGTAATTATTGGGGGGGGTGCTACAGGTATAGAATTGGCAATTTACATGGCAAAGTATGGTGCATTAGATACTGATTCATTTAATTTTCTCACGCTATATAAAGCACTAGAACCAGAAGTAGCATTGAAAATGATGCAAGAAGGCAGGAATAAAGTGACTGTTCTAGAACAACTACCAAGATTAGGAACAGCCTTAGGTAAGACCACTAAATGGGTGCTGTTGGATAAAAGTGATTATCTTGGAGTAAAAAAACTTACTAGTGTAAAAGTAACTGAAATAGGTGAAGATTACGTGTCATACATTGATGCTAGCGATACTGAACAACAAATCAACAATGTTGATTACGTTTACTATGCCACAGGTGTTAAACCAAACGATTCTCTCTTTAAAGAGATAAAATCGTTAAAAATTCCAGTCGAAAAACTCGGGGATGCTAAAAAGCCACAGACGGTTTTAGAGGCAATAAGCCGGGGATATAATCTCGGAAACCGAGTTTAAGTTTTATAATTAACTTTTAATTTTCATTTTATATCTTTATTATAGACAATTATTTTTCAAGGAAAGATGCAAGATATCGACTCGAGTAACCCTAGAGAAACAAATGATAAAATAAAACACTATATCTCTAGTAATCTAAAAGGATTAAATGAACAGTCACGTAATTACATTAAAGATATCGTGGTTTTAATTAATAAAGAAATTGGAATAAATAAAATCGTATCTATTCTTCTATTTGGAAGCCAACAAGTAGAATCTGAAAACACTATTGTTTCTGATTGTGATCTGCTTTTTATATTTAAAAATCGTGTTTCAAGTCGACATATTAAAGAAATCGAAAGGTATTTTCTAGCACTAGAAATTAAACATAAATTTAAAGAACCAACTACAAAGCTAACGCGAGAAGTACTTGGTGTTATTCAGAATTCAACGGGAATGTTTATGAGCCATTTTCTAACTAAACAAAAATTTTGGGAACAAGCTATATTCTATAAGATATTTCGAGTAAACCGCGTTTTTTCAGCATTATTTGCGCCTCGAAATAT
>JAENXI010000216.1 GCA_016649625.1 Candidatus Bathyarchaeota archaeon | reverse complement strand
TTTAAAGCACTAACAATTCCATTACTTAAAGAGCCTTCCAGTCCATAAGGTGTTCCAACCACTATGACCGAATGACCAACTTTTAGTGTTGATGAGCTAATTATTTCCAGCGGCTTGTATATCTCTTGAGGAGCATTCAATGTAAGAATTGCAAAATCGTTATTTGGATCTGAACCTAAAATTGTTGCATCGTATGAATTTCCATTTATGAAAGTAACAGTAATACTATTCGCATCTTCTATGACGTGATTATTTGTTAAAATAACCATATTCCCACTATAATTATATGCAAATCCTGAGCCTTGAACTATTAAATAACCGGAAGTCTGTGGTATTAATCCTTGAATAACAACAACCGATTCTCTTACTTGTTCAGACAGTAGACTAAGCGAGATGTTCTCATTTGAAATTGAGTAAACATCTTGAATTGCATTTTCAATATTATCTTCTAAATTCCCTATTTGTTCTGAAATTGAGAATATTTGAGCTTCAATACTCGCTATTTCATTTGAGGTCTCAATTAAGTTTTGCCCTGAATAGTTTATTTCTTCTGTTAGATCCTCTATTTGTTCTTGTATTTGGGATAGTCTACCTTGGAGTTCCTCAATAATATTATTATTATTCTCATTATTGTTAATAGTTTCAATTTGTATATTGTTGATCTGTTCACTTAATGTTGTTAGTTGATTCTTAGTGTTCTCGTTTTCTGATGCGAATAAATAGTATCCAAAAAGGTACCCGCTAAAACCTCCAATAAAAATACCAACTACTAATGCTATTGTTACAATTCTAGTTTTGTAATCTGTTTGCTTTTTACTATTAACTTCCTCCATTTCTTGATTCTCCTTTTTTGAATCCAACTTGCTTTCAGATTTTATTAATGGTAACTATAATTATTTTTAATGATTGAAGAACATACCCAAAAAGTCTTTAATAATTATTTACTCTTTTTCAAATTCCATTTAATATAGCAACTATTTTTGAATGAGTTTTCCTAAAATCAGTATTTATTTTTTTTATTTCTTTAGTTTAATAACATAAAATATTCACTATGAAATGCTTTATTAACGGTCACAATAATACTACTGATTAGTGATTAAATAATGTTACAAGTTGTTGATATGTTATCCGATATGGTTGGAGACATAATTGGTGCAATCCCCGCAATTCTCGGTGCTATAATAGTGATTCTAGTAGCCTATGGTATAGGGACAATTGTTGGAAAAGCTGGAAATAAAGTAGTCGAAAAACTTGGAATAGAGAAAAGTTTTGATAGAACTGTTACGGGCAGAGCTTTTAAAAATTCAGGTTTAGATTTGTCAAATCTAGTTGGCGGAATGTTAAAAGCTTTCATTACAATAATTGGGGTAACTCTAGCGATTCAAATTGTTGGCATAGGTGGAACTACAGGTGCTTACTTAGCTGGCATAGCTGACTATTTGCCCAGACTTCTAGCCGGAATTCTAATAATCATTTTTGGAACTGTGCTAGTTGACTTTTTAGCTGGTTTAATTGGGCAAACTTTGAAACCAATGTTTCCTGCTGCAAAATCTGAAATTGCAGATATGCTAAAAAATCTGCTAATGATAGGTTTGATTGCGTTTATTCTTCTGCTAGCGCTTGATACTATGTTGCTTTCAGGTAGTACGGTGTATCCTCTGATACTAGGCTTTGTAATAATCGGTGCAGGCGTTGTTTTAACAGATGGTCTAATAAAATCAATTACAGACGATTATGCAGAATTCAAAGGAGTTGCAGGATATGCAAAGTTTGTCCTATATAGCATCTTCTTGATAATCGGTGCAGGTGCGATATTTGCGACTTATCCAGGTGTAACCAATGTGATAGCAAACATTTCTTGGGCTTTTGCAATTGCAATGGCAATAATGCTTATTCCCATAGCTTTTACACTAGCAAAGAAAATGTCTAAAGAAATATAATGCAATTTTTGCATTTCACACTTTTTTTTTGTTCAAGAAAAAATTTCTAAGTATATTCAATTTTTTTACTTTTGTCAATATTTTTTAATGTTTTTAGGTAAACCTTGATTGTTCAAATTAGGTTTTAGTCACTTTAGATTTTTCTTTTTTAAATTTACTTTTTTCAGGTTTAGGATATACTGGCTTGTTCATTTCCTTTTTAATAA
>JAENXI010000215.1 GCA_016649625.1 Candidatus Bathyarchaeota archaeon | reverse complement strand
TGTTTATATTTTCCAGAATCTTTGGAAAGAGGTTGAAATTGTTGTCAAGAGATCTATGTTGTTTACTCGCAGAAGATTTTCTGAAAAACTCGTGGGAAAGCGTAAAGGTACTTGTTGAACGTATAACCAGTCTTCCTGAGAACTCTTCAAGAAGTCCTGTCTCTTTATTTAGGTTTAAGGATGATCATAAAGTTCTATCAAAATTTGAAGGTAACCATTTTTTCTTACGAGGTTCGGTTGAATATGCAAATCCTCAACTCACAGTCGAGGAAGTTCAAGGGATAATCGGATTACGTTTATTGGAAGCTTTTGGGAATTATTTCGTAGATTATGGTCTGCATGAACCCGATGGTCAAGATTTTTGCCAAATATGCGAGACTTTAAAAAAACCTCCTAAAGGACGTATTGTCCCCTTTTTGTTAAACACCGATGAGATAGAGCCTGATCGTTATTCTATGAATCCCCTTAAGAATTCGATAGTTGAGAGTGGTCAGAGTGCTTTTCCTGCTGCATATGTTAAAACTAATGATCTTTCTATCGACCCAAAATTTTTCAAAAAATATGAAGGCTCTTTAATTTCTAAAAATGAGATTGATCTTATTAATGAAAATCTTGAGACATCTTCTAATTCTTATTTAGATTTTGTTGATAGAGTAAAATACGCACAATTAGATAATCTTTTTGAAATTTTTGGAATAGATTTGTCAATTTCAGCATTACGTATGCCCTTGTCTACTTTAGAGACAGAAGGTGAAAATGGGTTAATACATGATATCATTAGGGAATCTCATAAAGATTATGAGGCTATTAGTCAATCGTATGCGTGCATGAAAAGAAGTATGTCAAAACGTACAACTTTGCTTTCTACTCCACACTCAAGCAAAGGTTATGGTTCCAAACGTGCTGCCCGAGGTAAAATGTATTTTGAAGGAATGAAACTGAAAAGTATTAGAGTAAAATATAGAACTACTCTGCTTTACCCCAATGAAGTTGATTCTGAAGAAGTGAGTATTGCAAAAGCTGACGATGATTTTACTATAGACGGCGAAAAATTGGTTAATTATAGTTTTTCAGAGACTCCTTCATCGCCTCAATTTTTTCTTTATTCATTAGGGTCACCTGAAGATGCTGCAGTTTGGCATGGAGTTGGAACTTTTGGTGCTTCAAGATTATTACGGAGCATGATTTCACTTCGTCATGCTTGCAATGAAGGTCTTTTGATAAAAAATCTTGATAAATATCAAATTAAGACTAAGGTTCCTCTACATTTCAGTCTTGATCCAAAACATATGTGGGTTAATCCTGTGTATAATAATATTGATTCAAGTATTGGATGTATAATTGATCCTTCAAAATTCGCTAGAAAAGGTATGAAACTTGAATATCTTTCGGTTTTTAAATAAGAAAAAATGTCGGTAGCTATGATTAAGTTAGAAAATTTTTTATTTAGATTTTTTCGAGTTTTTCGAAGAAGTTTTTTAAGCCGGTTTCTAAATTTGCGAGTTTCAACTTTTATTTTTTTAGATTACTTTAAAAATTTTGAAAAAGTGGGAGCAGTTAAAAAAATATTTGGAGAACAAACAATAGATGTTCTGTGTAATTTAAAAGTCGATTTAACTTGGTTTGGTGGCTACATGTATATTGACGATACTAATGGGCACTTAGTAGTGAGTTCACGATATTTGAATAAAGGTGACAAGATTGATATTTATTTGGATTTAATACATGAACTTGTTCATATAAAACAATTATTAGACGGTAAAAATCTCTTTGATAGCAAATATAGTTATGTTGATCGACCCACTGAACTTGAGGCATACACTTATACTGTAAAAGAAGCACGTAGATTGGGTTTGAGTGACAAACGAATTATAAGATATTTGGAAACTGAATGGATATCTCCTGTTGATTTAAAACGTTTAGCAAAAGCTGTTAAAGTATGCTATTAGTTTTCATGTTTTACTTTCTCATTAGATTTGCTTCTTGGTATATTTCCAACAGTTTTTTTGCATTATTATCCCATGAAAAATATTTAGAAACAAATTCTCTTCCCTTTTTTCCCATTTTATTCCTTAGTTCTTCATTTTTTAAAAGTTTTAGAATTGCGTTTGCCAATTCGTTACTATTTGGTTTAACTAGTAAACCCGTTTCTTGATTTATAATAGCTTCCCGAACTCCTCCAGTGTTAAAC
>JAENXI010000214.1 GCA_016649625.1 Candidatus Bathyarchaeota archaeon | reverse complement strand
AGATGTGTATAAGAGACAGTGTATTATTTGCCGCTTTACTATTTTATTTGTTTTGTTTACTTCTATTGGTTCATTACCTCAAACTTGGAGTCATCTGAAATTATAAATGATAACTTTTTTTAGGTAACACGTTTATTTTTTATACGGAATCTTATTATATGCGATATGCTGTTTTTGTGAATGATTAGTATTGCTAGAAAAAATGTTAAATTTCAAAACAAAAACATTCAACTGCCCACACTGTGAGACTCATACAAAACATAAATGGTGTTATCTAGCAAAAGGTGGCATATCTGAAAATGGATTTAATTACTACTTGGGATTTGTACCAGATCTTATTTTCGGCCTATGTTCACACTGTAACAATTTTACACTTTGGCTAAATGAAAAAATAGTATATCCTCATTTTTCTCTTGCTCCACAACCAACAGAAGACATGCCCTTGGGTGTAAAAGAAACTTTCTTAGAAGCAAGAGAAATAGTTATGAACTCTCCAAGAGCAGCTTCGGCTCTATTACGCTTGAGTCTCCAAAAACTAATAAAACATTTAGGTGAAAAAAGTAGAAACCTAGAAACAGCTGTTTCAAATCTTGTAGATAATGGATTGTCTAAAAAATTCTATGATGCTCTACTAGTTGTTAGAGTTATCGGAAAAAATGCAGTAAAACCCGGTGTTATTAATTCCAAAGATGATGTGAAAACCGCTATCGCGTTATTTAATTTACTTAATATGCTTGTTGAATCTACAATAACTCAGCAACGAAAAGTGAATCAATTATACACCTCTCTTCCAAAACTGAAATCTGTTAAAAGAAGAAAGAAAATGCAAAGGAAGAAAACAAAGGCAGTGCAAAAGAGGGAAATAATTCCAAAACCAACACTTCTCTACAGATAATATTTACACTGTTTTAGTAAATTATTCAAACTATTGTAAACGATCTTTATTTTTAAAAAATTCCCAGGCTATATTAAATCGCCAAGGATCACCCTTCTCAGTTATCTGTATATTTCCATTTATAGTTTCTATTAGACCTTTATTTGTTAAATTTTCTAATGGTTCAGGAAAAACTTCTTCTGGAAATCTTCCATATTCTTTTTTAAACCATTCCCGGTTTAATGGAACACGAATGTAGATAAGCATCATAGCTTTTCTCATTTCTTCCTCTACTGAAAGACTTGTAAGTCTAGAGATTGGAAAAATCCCATTTTTAACAGAAATAGTATATGCTGAAAGATCTTCAATATCCGAGTAGAGAAATCGATCCAAATGTCCCATAAAAAATCCGGCTCCAGTCCCAACAACTTCAGATGATGGTTTTTTGAAGTCTTCTTCTAGTATTGAAAATCTATTATGACATGTTGGTTTATACCCATATTCCTTAAAAATTCTGTAAGCTTCGAGATACATTTTCATTTCGACATCTTCATTGCCTGTTGGTGGCAATTCACCTTTTGAGATTTTTTTTGCCAATGGTGTACCTGGATACAAATCTAAGGGATAACAGTCAACACTTTCAACTTCGAGTTCTATTGCCTGTTTTATGTCCTCCACCCATTGATCTATTGACTGACCAGGCAAATTATATAATAAATCTATGCTAATTCTAAGACCATTCTTTTTCGAAAGTTGGAGCTTCTTTTTTGCTTCTCTGCTGCTATCACGGATCATCAAGTTTTCCCTAAGTGAATCATTAAAGGTTTGAATACCAATATCCAATTGTTTAACACCATTTGAAGAAAGTGCATTAATTTTTTTTAAAGATAAATTTGTGGTGCATGCAGTAAATTTTGTAATGTGATCAGCACTGAAATTGAAATTCGACCGACAAAAATCTAATAAGTCTTCAATTTTTTCATTGGAGATTACTGATGGACTTCCTCCACCAATATATAATTCATCAAAAATACTAGATTTTACATATTCAGTTTTTGCGTAAAAACTTAATGCCTTCTTTAAAGCAGAAATATATGGTGTGACATTTTGTTTTTCACAATTCACAGTAAAATAACAAAAAGAGCATTTTCCTTCACAGAATGGAAGCCACGGCTGCAATTCTTTGGTTTGATTATCATTGCTTTTTGTTTTTAAGATCCCAAAAAATGTTTCTAAATTCTCGGAAGTGGGGGGCGATCTATCTCTGTATGT
>JAENXI010000213.1 GCA_016649625.1 Candidatus Bathyarchaeota archaeon | reverse complement strand
TATATATATGAGGTCTACAGACTTTCAGAGATAAGATTAACTTGAAAATCGGTGAAAGAATAAGAAGCATTAAACTATGGGGTTAAAAATTTGGACGAAGTATTAGAACTGCTAGAAAAAACTGCAAAAAGAACTCAAAAAGTTTTTGACGGGAAAAAAGAATCCTCTTCAGAACAAACAAAAATATTTGAACAAGTATTAAAATCGAACAAATCAACTGAAAAACAAAAGATTAGAGCGCTTTTAGGCAAAACTTTTATGCTCGATCGATTGGAAATGCTCTCTTCACAATTAAGTGTGCTCTATGTGTTGCAAATATTTGCTTTTAAAGTCAAGGTTTTAGATGTCTCTGTTAGTAATATTAATGAGCAACTTGCCAAATCTGGAGCTTTAGACAAAGGAGAAGAATTAAAAAATATAAAGAAAAATATTGATTCTTTAAAAATTCTAGTTGAAGCTCAATATAAATCTCTGACAGAGATTAGGGAAAGTCAAAACAAAGATTTAACTTACATCTTTTAGCGCTAAAATTTTTAATAGCATCCTTTTCTTTGCCTCATATCTATTGGCTGTTGTTATTTCTATGACTTCCGAATTTAGATGTTTGTTCTCTTTTGTAGTTAATAATTTGTGGTTTATTGTTCTTACTTTTACGCGAAAATAGTTGTTTTATTATGATTATTGGAATTTATTGAGTAACTTATTGCGTTATACGGAATTTTTTTACTTAAAACGAAAAGATTTAAATAATTAAACTACTAAGTTCCTCTGATAGAGGAATTTAACATGCATAAGTTTAGCGGTTGCTATACAGCTATGATAACTCCATTATCTAACTCTTATGAAGTGGATTATGAAGGATTGAGTACTTTAGTTGAATTTCAAGTTAGAGAAGGAGTTAGTGGAATATTAGCTGTTGGTACTACAGGTGAAAGTCCTACTTTAGATTGGAATGAACATAATCAAGTTATAGAGAAGATATTTTCATGTGCAGGAGAAAATCGCCTCACAATCGCCGGCACAGGTAGTAACAGTACAAAAGAAACATTAAAAGCAACTCGCCATGCCGCTCAGATAGGCATAAAAGCTGTTCTCCTAGTAGACCCATATTATAACGGACCCAGTTCAATTGAGATAAGAAAGGAATATGTCGAACCAATAGCTCAGAATTTTCCTGATATTCAAGTAATTCCTTACGTAATTCCTGGTAGAACTGGTACCCAACTTTATCCTCAAGATATTGCGACTCTGTATCAACTTTATCCAAATGTAAATGTTGTCAAAGAGGCTACGGGAAATTTAGAGAATATGCGACTAACTCGAAGTTTATGCGGCAAAGATTTTTCAATTCTTTCTGGAGATGATGACAAAACCTTTGAAATGATGAACTCGCCAGACATTGTTGCAGCTGGTGTTATCTCTGTAGCTTCAAATATTGCACCTAGGACAGTACAAAATCTGGTACAAGCAATAAAATCTCAGAAAATAAATGAGGCAAAAAGACTTAAGACCGCTCTTCAACCACTTTTCAATCTAGTAACTATTAAAACAATTGAAGAAACACCATTTGGTCCCGTTCTATGTAGAGCCCGAAATCCTTTAGGTTTTAAAACATTAATGCGTATTCTCGGTATGCCTTCAGGACCCTGTAGACAGCCATTGGGAAAAATGACTAAAGCAGGTCTAAATATAGTTCTTGATAATGCGCGAAAAGTCTATGAATTAAATCCCGAGATACTCAAACCTATTGAAAACTTCTTCGATGTAGATCTTCAAGAACGGCTAAATGATAAAAAATTCTGGAAGGCCCTTTATTATGACTAAGTTATGTGTAGCTGGCATTGGAGGTAGAATGGGTCAAGCAATAATTAATGAAATTGCTTTTAGGGGATTTCAGTTAACTGGAGCTGTTGAAGCCGATAATAGTCCTTATTTAGGAAAAAATCTTAGAGAACTTGGCTTATTGGATTCTAATATTATAGTTACTGGACCCGATGGAATATCTAAGGCTGCAAAAGATGCAGATGTCTATTTGACTTTTACTACTCCTGAAGCAGAATTACAAAATATTCCTACAATTGTGGATCTTGGAAAAAAGATAGTGTTGGGAACTACAGGATTCACTCAAATCCAATCAGAAAAATTGAAAAAAATAGTTCTAAACAAGGTACCTGCTGTATTTTCACCTAATTTCAGTGTAGGCATAACAAT
>JAENXI010000212.1 GCA_016649625.1 Candidatus Bathyarchaeota archaeon | reverse complement strand
GTATTAGATTCTGATAAATGCAAAGTGAAAAAATGTGGCCAGATTTGTATTAAATTCTGCCCCATGGTACGTAGTAAAGTAGAAGCAATAAGAGTTGAAGAAGATAAAGCGATAATATCTGAAATGTTATGTAGTGGTTGCGGAATATGTATAAAGAAATGCCCTTTTAAAGCAATTTCAATAGTAAATCTTCCAGATGAACTCGAAAAAGACTGCAGTCACCGTTTTGGAGAAAATAAGTTCAAACTTTTCAGGTTGCCTACGCCTTCTCCAGGAACAGTTTTAGGGTTATTGGGAAAAAACGGGATAGGAAAAACAACAACTCTAAAGGTGCTATCTGGTGAGATTAAACCCAATCTTGGAGATCACACCAACCCCCCCGAATGGAATCAAATTATCCAACATTATAGAGGATCAACTCTTCAGGATTATTTCCAAAAAACAAGTAAAAAAAACCTGAAAATAACACATAAACCCCAATATGTTGACAAAATTCCACGAGCTATTTCTGGAAAGGTTAAAGATCTTTTAGAAAAAACAGACGAAAGAGGTATCCTAGATAAACTTAAAGAAGATCTTGAACTTGAAAAAATATGGAATCGATCATTAAATGTTCTTAGCGGAGGAGAATTGCAAAGAGTAGCCGTAGTTGCAGCTTTGAATCGAGAAGCAGATGTATACCTATTTGATGAACCATCTAGCTATCTGGATGTTAAACAAAGATTACAAGTAGCCAAAGCAATCCGCACCCTAAAAGAAGAACAAAAAATAATAATAATTGCCGAACATGATTTGGCTATTATCGATTATCTTTCAGATCAAATTTGTGTTTTTTATGGGGAACCAGGTGTCTATGGTGTTGTATCACATGTTCATGGAGTTAGAACTGGAATTAACATTTATTTACAAGGGTATATTCCTGATGAAAATATTAAATTTAGAAAAGATCCAATAATTTTTCAAACAAAACCCCCTTCAATAAGTGAGAGTACAAGAGAACCACTCCTCAAATGGGATAGTTTTGAAAAGAACTTCAAGGGATTTAAACTAGTAGCTGAACCAGGAGAAATAAAAAAAGGAGAAATAATTGGAATCCTTGGACCCAATGGAATTGGAAAGACAACTTTTGTCAAAATCTTAGCTGGACTCGAAAAATTAGAAAGTACACAGAAATTTGCAGAATTAAATGTAAGTTACAAACCACAATACATATCGGCTGACTATGAAGGAACAGTTCAAGAACTTCTTATGAATACAGCAAAAGGAGCTTTTGCTTCAAGCTGGTATATGACAGAAATAATTCAACCCTTAAAAATTAACTTACTCTTCGAAAGACAAGTCTTAGAACTCAGTGGAGGAGAGCTACAAAAAGTCGCAATTGCTGCCTGTTTATCAAGAAAAGCAGATCTCTTTTTGCTTGACGAACCAAGTGCATATCTAGATGTTGAAGAAAGATTAAACACAGCAAAAACAATAAGAAGAGTGGTTGAAGCAAACAATACACCTGCTTTTGTAGTTGAACACGATGTTGTAACCCAAGATTTTATAGCAGATCGGCTTATGGTTTTTAACGGTAATCCAGGCGTAAAAGGTGTAGCCAAACCTCCTTGCACTTTAAGAGAGGGAATGAATAAATTTTTGAAAGATATGGGAATAACGTTCCGCAGAGACGCCACAACTAGGCGCCCCAGAGTTAACAAAGAAAACTCGAAATTGGATATTTTTCAAAAGGGAATTGGAGAGTATTATTACACAAGCTTGCGAGAAGAATAGCTTTAAAAAATAAAAATAGAGAAAAGAAGCTCAAAAAAAGAAAAAATAGCATACCGCAAAAAAACAAAATTAATTAAAAGTGCAGTTAACTTAAAGAATGACCAAAAATATATCGTAGGCAAATCAAAATAAGAGAGATAGTATTGGTGGTGGTTAAATGTCGCAGTCATCTTTCCAGGAAATAAGTGCATCTGATTTCTTCTACCGAAATCGCGACATTGCCGGTTTCACTAATCCTTCAAGAGCTATTTTTGCAGCGATAAGAGAACTAGTCGAAAATTCGCTAGATGCCGCTGAAAGTCTAAAAATACCCCCAGACATATATGTTAGACTCTCCCCTGTTGGAAAAGAAGATAATGAAACCCAAGTTTTCAACCTCAGAGTAGAAGATAATGGCTCTGGAATACAACCCAAATTTATCCCCTCAGCTTTTGGACAAGTACTGTATGGTTC
>JAENXI010000211.1 GCA_016649625.1 Candidatus Bathyarchaeota archaeon | reverse complement strand
TCCGTATATAGATTGCCAGCATTTCTCAAAATTAACGCATCACCAGGTTTTAATTGAAAAATTCGATGAACATCTATCCGTGGATTCATACAAGTTAGAATTAATAAGGGGTATTTAGGAATTGTATGATCTAATTCAATTTTTTCATTTTCCTGAAGGATTTCCCATTGGTATTTATTGTTTCCATTAATCATGCTTTTTATTATGTGTTCCATACTCTTGATTAAACCTTTTAAGATTTTTATTTAAAAAATAATTAATTTGAAATTGGAAAAAAAAAATAGTTTGTTTTTATTCATATTATTGTGTTTTAATAATATCTCTTGGAATAAGTTCCTTTACTTTAGAGAAATCACCGTTTCCGAGAAAATTCTTAATCTTATCTGAATATTCTGGCAAAATTTGTAAGAATGGCAAAATTGCTTTTGACAAGGAACTAAAAGCATCATCACCATTTCCCATAATAAACATCTTTTCAGGTTTAATGCTTTTAAATATTTCAGGTAAAATATTGGTTAACTGAACGGCTAAAAATCTTTGATCAGCTGAACTCATAGCTTCAACTTGTTTTTGGAAACCTTCGGCTTGTGCAAGCATTTGTCGTTTAATACTTTCAGCTTCACCCTCAGCTTGGGCAATTAATTTTTTCTTAATTGCAGAAGCTTCAGCGTCAGCTTCAATTACTATCTTTTGGCGTTCACCATCCGCTTCAATTATTTTACGCTCTCGTTCTTTCTCAGCAATTGAAATTTCTTTTTCCTTCTTACGCAATTCAATTTCTTTCTGAACCAATTGCTCTTGAGTACCTATCTCGTTTTGAACTTGTAATTCTTTCAATCTTGATTCACGCTCTGCTTCTGCTTTGGCAATCCTAGCTTTTTGATACTCAACTTGTTGCTTTACAGCTTCCATGTTCCTTTTTAATTCAGCCTCTACGATTATAACTTCCAATATTTCGAAAGTCTCGATTAAAATACCCCAATCCGCCGATAATTCGTGTAAATCCTTCAAAACATGGTCAATTATCTCCCTTCTTTCTCTAATGATTAATTCAAGTGGCATATTTGCACATATTGTTCTAATAACCGCCTCAGCAGATGCTTTCAAAATTTTTTCAACATAGTTCTCATCCCGCAAGTTCCATGAAACCGCACTAAACGCCTTTTCAGGATCAATGACTTTCCAAATAATCATACCGACGAATTCAATATTTTGGTATTCCTGTGAAACTACCTGATCGTGGGCTTCTAAAATCGTTTGTATACTAGTAGTTGGAATAACAATATAATCGTCAATTAGGGGCAGTAACACTAAACTACCACCGAGACCAGCTGATTTTACCTTACCTTTTCGCAAATGAATTACAAATTGGTTGGTTTTAAATTTCCTATATCGTGCGGCGTAAAATATTACGAATAAGAACCCTACTATCGTACAACTTACTGCAATGCCGATACCCCATACATTAATCTCTTGTAACAACATTTTTTTTTAAAACCTCCTTTTTTTTAATTTTTTTGGATTTTTTTCTCTTTTTTTATTCTATTTTCTTTTAAATTTTATTATCATTAATATTCTAACCCACTAGGTTAACTACTATCCAAAATATCAAGATAGAACCTAAAATAATAGCGGTGTTTACCAAAATAGCATAAGTTAAAGTAGGCTTCTTGTTAATTTTTTTTTGAAACTTTTTAGTACGTATATCTTTGCCATGAAAATAGAACCAGTTGTACCTACGCTCTTCCATTTCTCTTTTACTCACGCTCATTTTTTATTTTTCACCTCTTTTTTTAATTATGTTTTTATTATGAGATACCCTCACTTTATTATCTTTAACTGCTACAATATAGACTTTCATACCTCTCTCAAAATTATTTGTGTCGTCATAAGGCATAACATGAATCTTCTCGTATTTCATAGGGGTTGTTGAATTTATTCTAATTACGCCTCCTCTCTCATCAATAGGTAATGTGACCTCTCCCTCTTTTCCTATTAAATTCTGCGTCGAGGATATTTTATAATACTCTGATTTCGCAATATATTTCCAAGCCACATTAAGATACTTCGAACTGATAAGCGCAATACTAGGGGATCCTATAAACATTATAAACTTTAAAGCTTCAATGGTGATTATATAATAAAGCGAGATTCCTGAAATGCCGAATACTAAGAGAAATGCAGAAGCCAAGAGCATTATTGGAGCAGGGCTAGTTGTAGTGCCGAA
>JAENXI010000210.1 GCA_016649625.1 Candidatus Bathyarchaeota archaeon | reverse complement strand
TCCAGCATTGTCCATAATATATCTTTTAAACTTATCTAAAATTTCTGAAATGTTGCCAATTTCACCCGTCGTGAGAAAATTTCTTGAGTTTCTTGTAAAATTATCTGCATTATTGCCTAAGTCACTCAAAATAAGCTCGAATTTTGAGATTAACTCCTCACTGGATTGAACTTCTTTAGTCATAGTTAGTTTTTCTTTGAGTTTAGTTATGAAGTAGGAGATAATTTCTTCTTGAATTTCGTCTATTGTCCCTGTATTTGCTAATTTAAGGAGATTGGTCCCCAGCGTTAATGTTTTTTCCACAATAAAATTTGCGCTAGGCTCTGAAATTGCATATTTCAAATGATCTATCATCGATTTCCCTGAATATGGTGATTTTAAACGCTCAAACTTATGATTTGAAAAACAAATTTCAATCGGTCTCTTATTCCAAAGAAAATCAACGTCAGATCTAATTGAAGCGTAAGTAGATAACAATTCTTTCTCAGTTGGTAAAGAAACGCTGAGACCAATTAATTTCTTATTCCATTTATCCTCAATCAAATCACCATAAAGTTTTTTGCTAAAACGAGTTGCAAATTTCTCAAAAACTTGAATTTTCCTAGCAGTTTCTAATTCAGGACGATTTGTAAACTCTTCTATTTCATAAAACAACTTGCTGATGTCATTTATTGAATCTCTCGATTTATGAGGGTCTAAGTACCCTGTTTCAGGTTTTAAAGCAAGTAATAGACTTTCACAATCTTTAAATCTACCGGGTATTAATAACATGGATTTAGGATATATATTAGTCCTAGCATCTTTTTCATCGAAATTATACAATTCAAATTCGATAGCAAATACTTCAGATCCCGCGAAATCTCGTAAAATAGCATTGTACATGCGAAGGAATTTAATAACTTCTTGTGATAACTCGTTTACTTTTTCTTTAGTTAATTTACCTGGACCAATTACATGTCCCACTATCAAATCTGTAGGACTTGAGTAACCAAAAATTAAAGAAAATTGATAATTAATAGATTCTCGAGTTGTTATCATAATTTTGTTATTTTTCAAATCTATTTTTATAAACAATAATAATGATCTATTTTAACTTTTAGCAATAGAAATTTTTAAACGATTAGTTGACATCGATTTTCCCAATTTTTAATTAAATATAAGGAAGATAAAAAGATAAAGAAATAAAAAGTATCAATATTATATTAATAATATTTAAGAAAAGTTAAATCTCAAATTTCAAATTAACTAACTTGCTGTAGAAGGTGATTTTGTATTGGAATTCGGAACGGATCTAGGTATTGGCCCCGAAGAAATTGAAAAAATAAGCCCTCAAATCACATTTATCACTTCAAACGCGGATATCGAAGCTATCGCCCTTGTGAGCTTGGAAGGTTATCAAATTGCATTTTCAGCACTACCTCAATACCAAGTTGATGGGGATCAGTTCTGTGGCCTTGCGAGCGCTCTTTTAATGACGGGGAGCTCCACAATTAAAACTCTTTTTCAAGAAGACTTAAGCGAAATAATTGTGAGAGCTGAAAATGGTTATATTATTGTTAGTAACGCAGGGCGTTTAGTTATTGTTTGTGCGGGAACACTCATTGATACTTTAATGAAGACTGTAAAAGTTATGAGAGTAGCTGCAAAAAATTTAGCAAGCATATTTGAAAGAAAATAACTGGTAATGATTTATTCCAGAGGATTAACTTTATAAGTTTTTAATAACAATAATATTACTATATTAAAGCATGGTTTATTCCTATGGTTACTAAAAATATTAGTTATTGTTGGCAGTGGCCTTGGCGTTCCTGAAAACGCTTCTCAACGGCTAAACCATCCTTTGTGCTCTTTTTATTTATAAACATCATATTTTAAAATTCAATTGCATCTGCAATTGGGCATTATTATTATTGAGTTCCAATTTTAAAATGAGACATCTTATAAAATAGATGATTAAATAATATAAACAGGAATAGAAAATGACAGATTATAATAAAACAAGAATTTTACTAGAACCACACGAATTTCCAAAGGAATGGGTTAACATTTTACCAGATTTACCCGCTCCTATGACGCCCTTAATAAATCCCATGGATGGAAAACCTGCACCCCCAGAACTTGCATTTGCGATATTCCCAAAGGAGTGTGTGCTTCAAGAGATTTCTCAAGAACCTTTAATCCCCATTCCAAAAGAATTAAGGGAGATGTTTGTAAAATCGTACCGCCCCACTC
>JAENXI010000020.1:3544-9337 GCA_016649625.1 Candidatus Bathyarchaeota archaeon | reverse complement strand
GATAATAGATTCTGTTAAAGAATTTGACCAATTTGTAAGTATAGGTGAAAAAACTAAGGATGTAGGTGTTATTTATGTTGGTGGAGGTGTACCCAAAGACCTTACCCAATTAATTGCTATTTCTGTTTCACCTAGAACTGAGGATAAAGGTGTACCTGGGAGGGCTGGCCATTTGCGGAAAAGCTTGCAAGAGTATTATTATCCACATAAATATGCTATTCAAATAACTACTGATTCCCCTCAATGGGGTGGATTATCGGGATGTACTTTAGAAGAAGCTGTTAGTTGGGGTAAAATTGACAATTTAGGGAAAAGAGCTGTTTGTTATTGTGATGCAACTATTGCTTTACCGTTAATAACTCATGCACTCAATGAACGCGTTAAATCGAGAAGCCAACCACCGGATCTGTCTTGGTTATTCAGCTCTATTGTTTAGTTTTTAATCGATCTAATACTGAACTAATCATTAGAGGTAATAATATAGTTGCATCCCCTTCAACCATTATTTGTTTTGCTTTTTCATTTATTTTTCCCCATGATACGGCTTCTGTAGGTCTTGCTCCTGATAAACTGCCATCCCATTCTCCTGCTGTGCTTAGGTAAACTGCGTAATCTAGTCCTTCTTTAAATTGATTCCACCATATTGTATGATGTTTCGAAATTCCTCCGCCAACAATCAGGGCTCCTGTCTTCTTAGCGGTAAATACAATGTCATTTATTTCTCCTGAATCTTTTAACAAATCTATTTTGAAATTATGATCTTGACTAAAAAGCCATGTCTGATAGCCTACAGCTCCATCGGTAATTCCTGGTACAAAAACAGGTATTTTATTTTTTGCTGCCCAATACAAAATTGAGCTTTCATTACAAATACGAGTCCCTATTTCCTTACAATATTGCGTTGTTGAGAGTTCTCTTATTCCTTCTTTCCATAGAGTCGTAAGTAGTTTTTGAATTTTATTCTCTATGATTGTTCCATAACTCTCATTGGGAACTAGAATGTTTCCTAATCGGTTTATTCCCTTTTTATGAAGAATATTGTCATTCATTACAAATGATCCTTTGTAATAATTTTTCCAGCATCTTGCTATATCATGATCTAAAGTGCCACATGTGGTAATTATAAGATCAACCATTTTTCTTTTTACTAACTCTTTAAAAACACCACGAGTTCCTGTTGCAACTAAATTAGCAGTGAATGAAAGGAATTTTGTACAATTTTGGTCTTTTACCATTCGTTCCAAAATGTTTATACCACTTGAAAGTTTACCTGCAGTAAACCCCCACGCATCTTCCATCTGAGTTATTAGATCTTTTAATGAAAGTCCTTCTTTCAGCTCATAATCTTTAACAATTTCTTCTAACATTTCCATGTTCCCTTTCAAGCACTTACTCATCATTTGTTATTGTTGCTGAATTTATTTAACATTAGTTTGTATTTTCAGTATTTTTTAATGATCTACTTGTTTTAGAAGAGACCTGCATCTTTTAACCTTAAAGCTTGACTAATGTTTCCTTTTAGTTTTAATTTCCCTGAGAAAAATGCTTTTTCTCCGTTTAATTTGCCATTTATTATATCCAAATAGTCTTTCTCTTTCATTGTTAAAGAAAGTGTTGGACAATTATGAATTCCTTTTTCAATTGTTAATATTTGCTTTTTAATCATAACTATCCATTTTCCTCCGTTATCTCCTATGATATCTATGTTAACAATAACATCAACACCTTCGGCTTTTTTGGGGTTGAAACGTTGTATTAATATCTTTTCAAAAAAATCTTTTGGTGTTTTAACTTCTGACATTCTCTTTTCCCTCAAACACTTAAAATGTTGCCTTCTTTTTCTCACTTACTCCATTATTGCCTAAACATATCTTTTTCTTTTGGTCTTGCCAATTCATTAGCAGAACCTTTTTCAGATGTTTGATAATTGTATCCTCTAATTATGGCAGCTGGTATTCCTTCATTTGTTTGACCTATTACCAACTCTGCAGCAGATGCTAATTCATCTGCAATTGCAGTCCTTTTCATTTTTATAACATAACCAAACAAGTCTTTTTCTCCCCTCCTATCTCTAATAGGTTTTATTCCAGCTATACCTATTGCAACATTAATTTCTCCTCTTCTCAAAGGTCGTCCATTTGTATCTGAGATTATTATTGCTACATTGCAGCCTGTTAGAGCCATTAATTCTAGTTTGATTTTTCTTGCTGAAGCATTAGCATTTTTAGGAAGCAATACTACGTTTCTTTCTCCTCTGATATTTGATCTATCTATACCTGCATTTGCACATACCATGCCATTATTATGTTCAGTTATGATGCTATTACGTTGCATTCGAACAATCTCCTTAGATTCTCTTAGAATAACTTCAACTAAAGCTGGATCTTTCTCAGTTTTTATTGCTATCTCTTTTGCTCTCTCTGATGGTATTACTTCATCGAGATTTACAACGTTTCCCTCAGCTTTTGAAACCGCAACATGAGTAATAACAATTATATCTTTTTCTTGCAAGTTCTTTTCTTCTTTTTTTAATGCCTGCACTATAAAATTAGCTATATTATCTCCCTTTTTTATTAGCGGTAACCCTTCGACTGCAATAATTTTGATGGTTTCTAATATTTTGTACTCCTCCCTAGATGTATGGTGTTTTTTTTAACCTCTAATATCACTTAAGTTTATCTTGTGAATTAGATCGTTAATTATTTTTTTGTATCATTTCCGGAAATAATTGATATTACTAATACAGCAACTTATTTCATCACAACTAACATTGGTATATTCGGGAAGGTTTTAAAAACCAATACTTGATTATACAAATATTCAAAGGAATACTTCTTTGAATTAGGGAACGACCAATCTTGGGAATAGAAAAACTAAACCATATTTTTAATCCTAAAAGAATTGCAGTGATAGGCGCTTCAGAAAGGAAAGGATCAATTGGTGCCAAAATTCTTCGAAATTTAATTGGTGTGGGCTACAAAGGAGGTGTTTATCCTGTAAACACATTCAGGCAAACTGTACAGGGAATTCCAGCTTATCCAAGTATTAGTAAAATTCCGAGGAAAATTGATTTGGCTATTATTGCTACTCCAGCACACACAATACCCCAGATAGTTGAAGAATGTGGGCAAGCTGGAGTTTCTGGTTTGATTATTAATTCTGCTGGTTTTAGAGAGGTTGGGACTGAAGGAATTGAGTATGAACAGCAAATAATTGAGTACCAAAAAAAATTCGGTATGCGTATTATTGGTCCTAATAGTTTTGGTGTTCTGAGACCAGGAATTAATTTGTATGCTACTTTTGCAGGTACTTTGGCATTACCTGGGAATATTGCTTTTCTATCTCAGAGTGCTGCTTTATGCTCTTCAGCTTTGGATTGGGCTAAAGAATCTGGAGTTGGATTTAGTGCTGTAGTTTCAACAGGGTCAATGCTTGATGTGGATTTTGGCGACTTAATTGATTACTTTGGAGCTGACGCAAAAACTAGAAGCATAGTTCTTTATGTAGAATCTATAAAACATGCTCGAAAATTTATGAGCGCTGCAAGAGCATTTGCTAGAACTAAACCTATTGTTGTGGTTAAGGCTGGGCGCTCCAAAGAAAGTGGGGCGTCTACACTTTCACATAGTGGTAATCTAGGTGGGGAAGATGCTGTTTATGATTCTGCTTTTCGACGTGCAGGAGTAGTTCGGGTTGGGGCTATTATGGATCTATTTAATTGTGCAGAGGCTTTAGCAATGCAATCTAATCCCGCTGGACCAAATCTGACAATTATCACTAATGCTGGTGGTCCCGCTATAATGGCTACAGATCATTTAGCGGATAGGGGTGGAAAAATTTCTGTTTTGAGTGATTCGACAATACATAATTTGAAGAATGTCTTGCCTCTTTATTGTAATACAACAAATCCAGTAGATATTTTTGAAGAAGCTACCCCTGAACGTTTTAGAGTTGCTATAGATATATGCTTAAAAGACAAAAATAGTAATGGTTTTTTATTAATTTATGCACCTCAAGCGGCCGCTGATCCACTAGATGTTGCAAATATCATTGTAGAAGCGGCAAAACAGACAAATAAACCAATTTTAGCCTCTTTTATGAGTGAAGATAATCAAAGCCGAAAAGCAAGCAAAATTCTTCAACGTAATGGTATTCCTGTTTTTAAAACTCCTGAACAAGCCGTTTCCACTTTTATGTATATGTATAGCTATACTCAAAATTTGGAGCTTTTGTACCAAACCCCCGAAGAATTACCTATAGAAAAAGCTGATTCAAAGTCTTTAAAAGAGATTCTCAAACGCTCAATATGTGCAGGAAAACAAACTCTTAGTTTATTGGATTCTCTGCAATTTCTTGAAATGTATAATATTTCAACTGTGAAAACAGAGATTGTACTTTCTCCAGAGGAAGCAAAAATAAAATCCAGCAATCTTGGTTATCCAGTTGTTATGAAACTTATCTCTCCTCAAATTATTCACAAAACAAAGAATGAAGCTGTTATTCTAAATGTCTGTTCACCACAGGATGTTCAAATTTCATATGATAAACTATTGATTAATTTTAATAGACTCAAACCCGGTGCAGAATTTCAAGGAATCGCTATTCAGCCTATGGTTCAAAAGAACGGATATGAGCTGATTATTGGATGCAAAAAAGATTCTCAATTTGGGTCAGTTATTCTTTTTGGTACAGGTGGAACAAATACTGAGTTATTCAAAGATATTGCAATAGGATTTCCCCCTTTAAACCAAATCCTTGCCAAAAGACTCATGGAGCATACTCTCATTTACAAACATGCCGCTGAAAGTGAATTTCCTTTAAATGTTAAACTCATAGAAAAAATTTTAGTAAAGTTTTCACAACTTGTTATAGATTTTCCTGAAATTAAAGAAATTGATATAAATCCTATTATTGTAGACAAAAAGAGTGCTGTCGCAGTTGATGCTCATATAGTTGTAGATCTTGAGTATAAAGATAGAAAAGCTAGTTTTTGTAATCATCTTGTAATTGCTCCTTATCCGCGAAGATATATTTCTGAATGGAAAACTAAGGATGGGAAAAAAGTTTTACTTCGGCCAATTAAACCTGAAGATGAATCTCTTTTTAATGTTCTTTTTTCTTCTCTTTCAGCTGAAACTAAACGGTTTAGATTTTTTGATATAATTAAGGAGTTGTCACATGAAAAATTGGTGAGGTTTTGCAATTTAGATAATGATCGTGAAATCGCTATAATTGCTGAGTTCCAAAAAGATACGAAGATGATTATTGGTGTGGCTCGATTAATTATTAGTGTAGGCGGCAATGATGGTGAATTCGCTGTGCTAGTGAGTGATTCGTGGCAAGGGAAAGGGTTAGGATCCAAGCTTGTTGATCGTATTATTGATATTGCGCGTGATATGGGTGTGAAATATGTTTACAGTGATGTCCTTTCAAATAATAATAAGATGCTTAGATTGGCTGAAAAAAAAGGATTCAAAAAAGAAAAAATAGATTACGATACAACAAAAATAGTGAAAATTCTTGATTGATCTATCTTAAAATCTTTTATTTTTTTAGATTAGAGGCTATCAAAGAAAAAAGATTATAGGTGGTGAACCTGACAGATTCTGTCAGGTTCTGAATTTTTGGAGTTTTCCTAATAACTCTAGATCGCCCTTTGGATCACCTGCGCATGTCGCAATAATGCCGTCAACAAGACCGTCTAATTTTGCAGCATATTCTTCAGCTTTGTCCATAGTTGTAGTTACTGGCCAACCTATCATTTTTACTATCTCTGCGTTTTTGGGTGTTCCC